>SLFT01000485.1 GCA_007124105.1 Candidatus Hydrogenedentota bacterium
CGGAACGCATCCGGATGACGTTAGAAACGTTGAGCAAACACCAGTTATTAATGCCATTACCCATGATGAAGAGGCGGGCACGTTGTTTATTGACGCTTCTTCGGGCGGTGTACCGCTGCCCGAGGAACAGCATCGCTGGATTTCGGATAACGGCGTAGTCGTACACACTGGGGCCACATTAAACTATCGCGAGACAGCGGGTATTGGCGTCTACGTCCGCGCTGAAATGATGGGCAGCGGCGGTACCACATTTACCAATCCTTTCGGAATAAGCGCCAATTAATGCAGTAGACCTGCATTATCATAAAAGAGAGGCGGCGTTCACGGCCTTCATGATTTGCGTCTTGAGCGCCGCTTTTGCTACAATATGGCATTCTGACTACAAATCCCACAAGCGAGAGTAAACTATCGCTGTATATTGGAAAAGGAGGTGAATTCATTTGAGAACATACGAAGCGCTGTACATTGTCTCTCCGGAACTGGAAGACAGTGCCATCCAAACGGTAGTGGCCGAAGTGGAAGGCTTGATTACCAACAGCGGCGGAACTATCGTGCGCTCCGATGTCTGGGGTAAACGCAAACTAGCGTATCCGATTAAAAAGCACGTTGACGGCGTGTATGTCGTGTTACGCTTTACGGCCAATCCCGATTCCATCAAGCGGCTGGAACAACAGCTGCGGTTGATGGAAACGATTATCCGATTTATGGTGCTCTACCTTGATGAGAAGACATTGAAGCTGGAAGCCGAACAGCAACGCCAATACGAAGAAGCGCTGCGCGCAAGCGCGGCACGTCGTTCGCAGGACGATGACGATGATGATGATGATGACGGCGATGAACGCATCCCCACGCGTCGCATCAGCGACGATGGCGACGAACGCATTCCGAATCGTACCATAGTTGCTGACGATAACGATGATGATTTGGATGCGAACGATGACGATGGTAATGACGACGATGATGACGACGACGACGACGGTGATGAATAGTTGTTGTCGAAATGACATCCGTTGCCCTCTTTCGCAAGAGCGCGACGGAATAAGGTGAATGATTTGTTGGCGTTGAAACAGGAAAGGGTTATGGGATGAGTGATTTAAAGATGCCTGATTTGAATCGTGTTTTTCTGGCGGGTCGTTTGACTAGAGACCCCGAACTGAAGTACACCACAAACGGGAAACCCTATTGCAAGATGAGCGTGGCCAATACCCGCTACTATAAGGATAAGAACGGCGAGCGTCAGGAAGAGGCTACTTATGCTGACGCTACCGTCTGGGGGCCAATGGCTGAATTTGTCGGTGAGCGCCTGCGTAAGGGACGTCCGGTCTTGATTGAAGGCAGTTTGCGCACCAACAAATGGGAAGACGCCTCTACAGGAGAACCGCGTTCAAAACTGGCGATAAACGCCCAACGGGTTACCACGCTTGATTGGGAAGACTCCGGCGGCGGTCGTTCTTCCGCGCCCCGTCCCGAGCCGGCAGACACGCGCGAGCCGCGTGAGATTGAAGAGCCCATCCCCGAAGACGACATACCCTTTTAACCGGACACCGTAAAGGAATCCCGGATATGGCAAGAATATCTGCAAAAACAAAATCAAAAGTCCGCGAAAAGAAATCGCGGCGGCGTAAGAAGAAAAAGACCTTACGCGCCAAAGTGTGTCGGCTTACCATAGACCGCGTCGTTTACATTGACTATAAGGACGTGAACCTGCTGAAACACTATGTGACCGAGCGGGGTAAGATTATTCCCCGGCGTATCACAGGCGCTACGGCAAAACATCAGCGTATGTTGAATCGCGCCATTAAAATGGCGCGTCAGGTGGCGCTGTTGCCTTACTTGGCTGATTAATAGTCTGGCAGTCCGGTCGCGTCGGCGGGATTGTCGGCGCGACCGGAATTTTATGATGCGTTCTAACTGGACAGTCTGTATCGGTATGTCGGCGGCCATGGCCCTTTTCCTGGCTGCCGGGTTTGTGTTGCCCGCCATGCTGTTGTTCCCTGTGCCGATTGCCTGTTATTGGGTATGGCGTCGGGATACGCTGGCCCTGGGGTTGCTGTGCTGCGCTATGGCGACGCCAACGCTGATGACAGGCTCAATAGCGCTGGGGCTTCTCTTCGGCGTAGTTGCAGCCTGGGGGTTGCTGCTGGGACTGTTGGCGCGCAGAGGCGTGACGCTGGGCGTTAGCGTTACCGTGTTGACCTTGGTTTTGTTCGCATTTCTGGCCGTCCATTCGGCGGTTATGTGGGATAGTGTGCGCGCGGATTGGCACACGGCGCTGCAAACGCAGCTGGACAAATTTGAATCGGCCGCAGACGAGGGCGTAAACCGGCAGGTCGCCACAATGTTTACCTGGCTGGAAGAGAACCTGGCCTATTTGTATTTTGGCATGCTGGCAAGCGGTGTCTTGTTGGCGGTTACGGCAATATGCAGCGTTATGTACCGGGCATTCAAACTCGAGGCCTGGTACGGGACAGGAAATTACAGGTTTATGCGTATGCGGACGCCGGAACATCTGGTGTGGATTGCCATTTTGCTGGCTGCGTTGTGGTTCGTTGACAGCCGTTGGCCTCATGACGCAATCCGTTTTATTGCTTGGAACGGTGCGCTGGTGCTGGCGGCGATATACTGGCTCAACGGCGCATCTATCCTGTTTTATGTGTTTGATATGTTGAAATGCAGACCAATCGTGCCTTACATTGTGTTGGCAGGCATGGTGGTGATGCATATTATTTATGTACTGAGTATTATTGGTTTCTTTGATACGTGGCTGGATTTTCGACGGAAAGCCCTGGAACTCGCCCTATCGCGTACAAAGAAAAACAACGGCTCTTCCGATGAATAACCGATGGACTGGAAGCGCAGTAAACGCCTGTAGCATCTACAGAATGCATCAGGAAGACAACGGAGCGTAGTGAATCATGAACGTGATTTTATGTGAAAACATTGACAATCTCGGTGAAATGGGTCAGCGGGTGGATGTGAAGGACGGCTATGCCCGCAACTTTCTAATCCCGCGGAAATTGGCTGTCCAGGCCGATTCGGCTACAGCCAAACAAATTGAGCATGAACTGCGGATTATCCGGCGCAGGGAAGAGAAGCGGCGCGCGGCGTTGACGGCTGTGGCCGACAAGATGCGTGATATCACGCTGACATTTCAAATGCGCGCCGGTGAAGAGGACAAGATTTACGGCTCGGTTACCACGGCCATGATTGCCGAGCAGCTCAACGAGCAGGGCTACGAAGTTACCCGCAAACAGATTATTCTGGATGAGCCCATCAAAGCCCTTGGCATTTATACGATTACCGTTCGCTTGTTGTCAGGCATTGAGGCCAACGTCAAGGTTTGGGTAACCGGACTGCATGACGAGGTGACAACGAGCGCTGACGACGCGGATGAAGCATCGGAAACGGTGGAAGCCACAGAAGAGGACTGACATGGCAATGCGGCCGGAACCCCGTCCGGGGAGTGCCGCCCCGGCAACCCTTTACGACCGTATGCCGCCTCAAGACATTGACGCGGAGCGCGCGGTGCTTGGCGCCATGTTAATGCGGTCCGAGGCTGTTGGCACGGCGGTCGAGATATTGCATCACGGCGATCACGATGTCTTTTTTGTGCCGGCCCATCAAGTTATTTATGATGCCATTGTAAGCCTCTTCAATGTGAACAAGGCTCTCGACCGAATTACACTGCTTGATGAACTCAGCCGTCGCGATGCCCTGGATACGATTGGCGGCGAAGCTTATCTTACTGAACTAGTTGGTGTCGTACCGCTCTCGGCCAATGTGGACTATTACGCGCAGATAGTTCTCGAGAAATCGTTGCGACGCCGACTGATAGATTCCTGTGCGCGCATCACCTCGGATGCCTATCGTGGTCGCGAAGAGGTGGAGGAATTGCTTGACAGCGCGGAAAAAGAAATTTTCGCGCTGAACGAACAACGGCAGACCAGTCGTATCTATGCCGTGTCAGAGTTACTCCAGGACGGCATAGAACGCATCGAGCGGCAAATCAAGGCGGGCGACGGCGTTACCGGATTGAAGACCGGGTTCACGGAAATGGATGCCAAGATGTCCGGGTTGCAGCCTTCCGACATGATCGTACTGGCGGCGCGGCCCTCCGTGGGAAAGACGGCCTTTGCCCTGAACATTGCCGCGAATGCCGCTACCCGCGAAGGGAAATGCGTACTTTTGTTCAGCCTCGAGATGGCCAAGGAGCAGCTGGTGCAACGCCTGTTGTGTCTCGTGGGCAGGGTTGATTCCGATCGTCTGCGCAAGGGTTTTCTTGCTGGTCCCGAGTTCCAAAAGATACAACATGCTGCGTCGAAGCTGGACAACGCAAGAATCTATATTGATGAGTCGGCAGGACTTACCCCCTTGGAATTGCGCTCGAAAGCGCGACGCCAGGCCGCGTTGGACCCGGTGGACCTGGTCATTATTGACTACATGCAGCTGATGCATACCTCGGGCAGATCGGAAAACCGTCAGAACGAGATTTCCGAAATCTCACGCGCCATCAAGGGGTTGGCCCGTGAGCTTCGTGTTCCGGTCTTAACATTGTCCCAGCTGAGTCGTGAAGCAGAGAAAGACGATCGCGGCGTTCCCAAATTGTCCCATTTGCGCGAATCGGGCGCTATTGAACAGGACGCCGATGTGGTGATCATTTTATCGCGACCGCCCGCAACGGAACGGGAAGGCCGTGAAAATGTCATTATCGCCAATATCGCCAAGCAGCGTAATGGGCCCACCGGCCGCTTTGATTTGTTGTTCCAGACGAATATACAGCGTTTCGCGAACCTGGACGGCGGCGGCGCCGTCGAACGAGAACCCGAGCCCCCCGGCAGTGCGGCTGCGCCGTCGAACTATGATCCCGTGTACGATTCTCCCTACGAAGAAGAGGAAGAAGATATTCCTTTTGATGAGTAAGTATGCGCCCAAAATGGGTGTTTATGGTGGGCCTACGGCAACAAAACAACTGGAGATATTCATGACTTTTCAAGGCTCTTACGTAGCGTTGGCAACGCCATTTACGGACAATCTCGAGGTGGACTATGACGCGTATGGACGCTTGATAGATTTTCACCTGGAGAACGGAACGGACGGCCTGGTGCCCTGTGGTTGCACAGGCGAAGCGGCCACGCTCTCCCATGACGAGCAGAAACAATGCATGCGCTTTGCTGTCGAACGTGTGGCCGGCAGGATGCCTGTGGTTGCGGGCACAGGCTCGAACAATACGGCCGAGGCGCTGACGCTTACCCGGCACGCAGCCGAAGTCGGGTGCGACGGCGCCTTGCTGATCACGCCTTACTACAACAAGCCCACCCCGGCAGGGCAAATTGCCCATTACAGTAAAATTGCCGATGCGGTGGATATACCCATAATGCTATACAATGTGCCTGGACGCACGGGTACGAAAATGACTGCGGAGACCATTGCCATACTGGCGCAAAGACCAAACATCACGGCGGTAAAGGAAGCCTGCGGCAGCGTGGAACAGGTAATGGAAATATGCGCCTGTTGCGACATCACCGTGTTGTCCGGCGACGACGGGCTAACCTTGCCCATGATGGTCGTGGGCGCGCAAGGGGTTGTGTCGGTTGCCGCCAATGTCGCGCCGGCTGACGTCGCCAATATGTGTAAACTGGCCGCCGCAGGCGACTACGCGCAAGCGCGAGAGATTCACTACAAACTGCTCTCTTTGTTTAAGGTGCTGTTTATTGAGACCAACCCAATGCCTGTTAAGGCTGCACTCGCCCGCATGGGCCTTATCAAAAACAACCTGAGGTTGCCGTTGGTGGCGCTCAGCGAGCAAAATTATGCCGCCCTCGATGCGGTGTTGCAAGGGCTGGGCTTGATATAATTGCCTGGTCACAGGCGCAGACGAAGTGCTGCAAATCCTGCGTTGGTTCGTACTCAATCGTAAAGATGTGTTACAATTGCGTTTCCCAAAGAATCCTATGGGCCTTGTTATTTCACTCCCCAAAAAACACCTGGGCCTTTTGGGTTCCTCATAAACCGTAAAAAATACAGTGCAGCAGACCCCTGCCACAACAGATAAAGGGTATATAACAATGCCGAAAAAACTTGTCGTTGCTCCAGAGAAAGTCCGTAAAAGCGGAGCCCTTGCGCTAAAGAAAATCCCTGTCAATACATACAAGAAAAAGGTCAAGGATGAGATTTCGGGCAAGAACGGCATGTCGCTGGAACGATGCCTCCGCATTTATCGCGACATGGCAGTAATCCGTGAATTTGAGAGCATGCTGGACAGCATTAAAAAACTTGGCGCTTATGAGGGGATCGAATATAACCATGCGGGCCCGGCCCATTTGTCCATCGGACAGGAAGCCGCTGCTGTGGGCGAATGTGTCCATCTTGGCGTTAACGATCACATATTTGGGAGCCATCGAAGCCATGGCGAAATTATTGCCAAAGGACTTCGCGCCGTGGAAGACCTTACAGGCAATACTTTGAATGAAACCATGGAACAGTACTTTGACGGCGTCATCCTGAAAGTGGTTCAAAGCAATGAACCGGAGTTCGCTGGTCTGGAGTTGACGCCTAAGGGGAAACGCAAACCCGTGTTGAACACTTCGGAGGAAGAGGAACTGGGCATTGATTTCCTTCTGTATGGGCTTCTTGCCGAGATATTTGGACGCGAGACAGGTTTCAGTAAGGGCATGGGCGGTTCCATGCACGCTTTTTGTCTGCCTTTCGGCGTGTATCCCGCCAACGCAATTGTCGGCGGCAGCGCGGACATCACTGCCGGCGCGGCGCTTTACAAAAAGATTGCGGAGAAAGAGGGCATCTGTGTCGCCAACATTGGCGACGCATCCATCGGCTGTGGTCCTGTATGGGAAGCGTTGGGCTTCTCGTCCATGGCCCAATTCAAAAAGTTATGGCCCGAATTTATTCGCGGCGGGTTGCCGCTTATCTTCAACATTATGGATAACTTTTACGGCATGGGCGGACAACCCGTGGGCGAGACCATGGGATTCGAGTATGTCGCCAGGGTGGGCGCGGGGGTGAACCCCGACAACATGCACGCCGAAGTGGTGGACGGCAACAATCCCCTTGCGCTGGCCGACGCCTACAAGCGTAAATTGGATATATTAAAGAAGGGCAACGGCCCCGTGTTGCTGGATGTATTGTGCTATCGTCAGTCAGGCCATTCGCCAAGCGATCAGTCCGCGTACCGTGAGCGCGAGGAAATAGATAAATGGCGCGCCGTTGATCCCCTCGTCGAATTCTCCGAAAAACTGATTGAAGCGGGCGTGATCAATAAGGCACAACTTGAAACCGTGCATGACTATGCGCGGCGCAAGGTTGTCAAGGCTTGTCGCCTGGCTGTGAGCGAGACCACCTCGCCGCGCATGGTGCTGACGCCGCACCAGGGCGTGTCGCAGATGATGTACAACAATGAAGTGGAAGAAACGCTTCCGGGACTGCGCCGAGCCGAGGATGTGCGCATGCCGTTGGAAGAGAATCCGAGGGTAACGGCCATTGCGCGCAAGGCCCGGTCGGGCGTTGCCGCGGACGGTTCCATCCTGAAAGCGACCAAGGCAGTCACCTTTGGTGAAGCCCTTTTCGAAACCGTCATCCATCATTTTTATAATGATCACCGACTGGTCGCCTATGGCGAGGAGAATCGTGACTGGGGCGGCGCGTTCGCCGTCTACCAGGGACTTACCGAGGCGCTCCCTTATTACCGTCTTTTCAATGCGCCCATCTCCGAGGCGGCCATCGTCGGTACGGCGGTGGGATGCGCCATGGAAGGTGGGCGGCCTCTGGTCGAGCTGATGTATTGTGACTTCATGGGCCGGGCCGGCGACGAGGTCTTCAATCAGATGCCAAAGTGGCAGGCCATGTCCGCGGGTCTGTTGAAACTGCCCGTGGTGCTGCGCGTGTCTGTGGGCGCAAAATATGGCGCGCAGCATTCCCAGGACTGGACCGCCCTGTGCGCTCATGTGCCCGGTTTGAAGGTTGTGTTTCCAGCAACGCCCTACACCGCCAAAGGCTTGCTGGCGTCCGCGTTAAGCGGCAACGATCCTGTGGTATTCTTCGAGAGCCAGCGGTTATATAATCAGGTGGAGGTATTCGAGAAGGACGGCGTGCCTGCGGACTATTACCGTCTTCCCCTCGGCGAACCCGCTGTAATGAAGGAAGGAAAGGACCTTACAGTGCTGACCTTCGGCGCAACCCTTTACCGCGCCATGGACGCCGCGAAACGCTTTGAGGAAGAATTCGGCGTCTCCACCGAAGTAATAGACGGACAGACACTGGTGCCCTTCAACTACGCGCCCGTGGTGGATTCGTTGAAGAAGACGGGGAAAATTATTGTAGCCAGCGACGCCTGTGAACGGGGCAGCTACATGCACACAATCGCCGGTCAAATCAGCCAGATGGCCTTTGATTATCTCGATGCGCCCGTCTGTGTTATCGGCGCGCCGAATTGGATTGTGCCTCCCGCCGAGATGGAAGAGGCCTATTTCCCGCAGCCGTTCAGTTTCCTCGACGCCTATCATCAGCAGATACAGCCGTTGCGCGGCTATACACCGACCATCACGCGCACACCCGACGAATTCATTGCGTTGAACGCACGCGGCATCTAAAGCAACAGTTTTTTTCAAGCGACTGTATACGCGAGAATATAGTCCGACACGTACGGCGCCGGCTGACAGCGTGTCGAGACACGTCGAAGTCGCCGGGCAAGCAAAGCGCCTGAGGCGTCGTAAAATTTGCAGGCGCAACAGAAATCTGGTGAAATATCCGGGCTACTGGCGGCCATTGCGAAACAGGCGACCGTTGGGGCTGTGGCTGGTCGCCTTTCTCTGAGTTTGCCAAACTGAGTATGCATGGGCTATGCTTACAGTATGCTAATTATCTTTGGTTCCAATGAAAAGAAAACGAATCAGGGTGAAATACGCCGGTATTGTCCCGTGTGTGGTCGTGAAACACAACATACCCGTGAGAATCGCGTCATGCGCCTTACCCTGTACTTTGTGCCTCTTTTGCCGCTGAGCAGCAAAAGCGTTGAACGATGCAACCTGTGCGGCCATGAGGAAGGAGCCCGTGGGCGCCCCTAGCCCGGGACACGTCGAAGTCGGCGGGCAAACAAAGTGAATGAGATGGCGTAAGATTCGCAGGCGCAACAGAAATCTGGTGAAATATCCGGGTTAGCAGCGCAAGGAAGAAGTCGGTACTTTCCGTACACGCCCTGAAACAATGCGGCTTGTTTACGTCCGAACGCCTCTTGTTGGCGTAAAATCAGAAAATATATTCCCCTGACGGGCATTATCGTGTATACTATAGGTAGATATTGTGAGGACTGAAGAAAAAAAATAGGTACGCACAGCAAGTTTTGTGGTATAGTATGAGTAAAGAGGAATGCTTTCACTGGAGGGCTTTCGAGCAATGATGAAATGGGTTACAAGTTGCGCATTGGTTGTCGCTGTTATGTCAGGATGCACCGCCCCTGACAAAAGTATGTATGTTCGCGATGGCGAACAATACGGCGTGACCGCTGGTGTGTTTCGCGGTCGCTGGTGGAGTTATTATGAGCGCGGCGCTTCTTTTCTAAGCGGCAAATTTTACGACGAAGCGGTCGAGGATTTCGAGACTGCGTTGATTAACCGTTCGCGCGATTCATGGCGTGCGCGCACCTACGGGCTGCATTTCACGCATTACTTTCCCAATCGCGAACTTGGCGTGGCCTACTACTATATGGAACGCTACGAAGAGGCTGCGGACCAACTTGAAAAGGCGCTGGAGATGGTGGATACTGCTCGTGGCCACCATTATCTTGGCAAGACCAGGCGTGTATTGATCGCGCAGGGGCTGCTCGAGGACCGGGAAGCGCCCACCGTAGCCGCGGACCTTGGCGGTGGCACGTTGGTACGCGACCATATTGTTCCAGTTGAAATCGTCGCTTCAGACGACTTGGGCGTTGCCGAGGTGCGTCTGAACAACCGTGTATTGCCGCAACGGGCTGCGCGCACCAGTGTACAGTTTCGCGAGCGGCTGCAATTGCGCGAAGGCGCCCATGAGTTCGAGATTGCCGTGACCGATTTGGCTGACAAGGCCCATGTGGAAAAACAGTCATTCATTGTGGATATGACAGGTCCCACTATTGGTTTTCACACACCTACGGATGCGGTGGTTAGCGGTGCGCCAATTGTCGCCATTGAAGGCGTTACCGTGGATGATCACGGTGTGGCGGATGTAGTGATTAATGACCGCGTGGCGGCGACCGGCAACGGTGAAAAGCGGGTGCCTTTCCGTGCTGACGTGGCGCTTGAACCGGGTGAAAACAGGATACTGGTGACGGCGCGCGACCTGGCGGGCAATGAAACGCATAGCCTGGTTGTGGTGTATCACGGTGATCCCGGCGATGTGACGGCGCACTTGTGGCTGCTTCAACAGCGCGACCCCGCCTTGCTGATGCTGGCGCAGGAAGGCGATATGGCCGCGTTGCCCGATGTCCCGGAACCGGAAGATAATATCGTGTTGCGTTCGCCGCGACCGGACAGGCCCAACCGACATAACCGCGCCGTACGCGTGGCCGGCGAAGTGAACGCCGCATCCGGAGTTGACGCCTTGACGATTAATGACGAGCCTTTTGACCAACTTACCGGCGCGCCCCGCGAGGTGTTCAGTCGCCGTATTCCCATAGAGGACGCAACGTTGCTCGAGGAAGGCGGGCGCATGACTGTGGCGGTGATGGCCCGGGATAAGGACGGGCAGGCGATCGAGGAGGTTGTGGATGTAGAATTGCGGCCCATCAGTATCAATACTCGGGAGTCGCGAATGCCCGTGGCTGTGCTGGCCTTCGAGGGGCATGACGCCGCCGCCGGGCTGGCCGAGCAGATGCGCCTGAATCTTGAGAGCCAATTGATTGATCGCGAGCGTTTCCGTACATTGGACAGAACCCAGCTGCAGGCAGTGCTCACCGAACAGGAACTGGCGTCCGCGCTTGGCAACCCCGCCGAAGCAATTCAACTGGGCCGCGTCACCCCCGCCCATGTGTTTCTGGTGGGCGATGTGTTCCCCCATGGCGATGGCGTGGAGGTGAAGGTGCGCATTATCAGCAGTGAGACCACGGATATTATTGCCATTATTGACGGATACGCGGAGCGCAGGGAAGCGGAGAACTACAAGGCCGCAAGCGAAGCGATTGCAACGGAATTTGAGCGGCTCTATCCGCGCTTGTCCGGAGAGTTGCTGGCGGTTCGCGAGCGGGGCGGCGCACAGGAACTTTATTTTGACTGGACATCCGCGGACGGACTTCAGCCGGGCGCCTACGCGCTTATTGTGTACGAGGAGCCCGCGGAATATGACGAGGTATTGGGCGAATACTTCGGCCCCTTTATCACCGAAGTAGGGCGCGCGCGCATCGAGGATATTTCCGATAATATGAGTCGCGCGCGGCCCACGGACATTTTGACAGAGGAGATCACCCTTGAGCAAGGCATGGCTGCTATTACGATGTAGTGTTGTTGTCGCGACATTGGTTGCGGGCGCATTCAGCGTCTCGGCCCAGTCGGTGGACATCATGTCGTCGCCCAACGTGGTTGGAAGCGGCGCGCGCGCGCTGGGCATGGGCGGCGCCTTTATCGCCATTGCGGACGATGCTACCGCCGCGTCGTGGAACCCCGGCGGCTTGACGCAACTCGAGCGTCCCGAGATTTCGCTGGTCTACGATTTTCAGTGGAACTCGGAACGGTTCTCGTCGTCGTCCCATCCCGAAATCGCCGGCCGTTACACCGCCAACTTTCATGACTTCAACTACGCAAGCGCTGTTTACCCCATTCGTCGCACCATTGCGGGACGCAACCTGGTATTGAGTCTGAACTACCAGCGACAATATGATTTTGATCGGAACCTTGATTTTCGATATCGCGACGTGCTTGGACTTGCCGGCGGCAATATTGCCGGCATATCAAGCAATGTGCGGTATCGGCAACGGGGCCAGCTGAGCGCGTTGTCGCCGGCGATTGGCTTCGAACTGACGCACAGGTTGAGCGTGGGCATGGTGCTCAATATCTGGCACGAATCGCTGTTGTCCAGTAACGAATGGGAAATCCAGATGGATGAACGGCGCACGTTCCATATCAACGGAATTATGGGGCCGTGGTCATGGACGCGGTTTTCCATGAACGAGAAATATAAAAACTTTCGTGGTGTAAACGCCACCTTCGGTATGCTGTATCGCGCCACGGAACGGCTCCAGTTCGGGCTGGTCTATCACACGAAATTCACGGCCGATGTAGACTACGAACGGCGCGTACATATTTGGGGCGGCCAGGGTTCCAGCATCGTCACCGACAAACGTTCCCAGGAAATAGTTTTCCCAAGCGCCATTGGCCTGGGCGTAGCCTATCGTTTCCCCAACGACAAACTTACCATCGCCATGGACGTAACCCGACGCGCC
>SLFT01000278.1 GCA_007124105.1 Candidatus Hydrogenedentota bacterium
AGGCGCATCTGGCCGGCGACATCCATTTGAATGGATTGCCCTTTGTGGACCGGCTGCACAGCGGCGATCATGCGCTTGCCTGGCTGGCGGCCCACGGAATACGATTGCCCGGCGGCGTTTCCTTCGCCAATCCACCGAACCATCCCGAAACGCTCCTGGCGCAGATGGTCAAATACAGCGATATGCTTGATGCATTGTTTGCAGACAGTGTCGGCTGGTATGGGTTCAACTACATGGCCGCGCCCTTCGTGGATGGTTTGACGGACAGCGACCTGCGGCAATTTGCCGAAATGTTCCTCTTTGAATGCGCCTATCGGCATGTTGTGGTTTCCGATGGGCGGTCACCCATGCGCGTGTCCCTGTTCTGGAATGCGCCGACCGATATTGCCGATGAAGAGGCGATAGGGCCAGGCGGCGCAAGGGATGGAAGAGCCTACAAACAACATGAACTGACGGCGCGGCGGCTGGCGTGGGCATTGCTCGAAATGTTTCAGCGGGGCGGTGTGAACGACGCCGATTTTTCCGCGCCTGTTCTGGATATTGTACTCGAGGAGTCCGTGTCTCAAACTTTCGAGGGCGCCGAGTACCTGCGCCATGCAGCCGCTGCGGCGCTGCGTCGGCCCGGGACACGTTTTGTGCTTGGTTCACACGGACGCGACGCGGCGCCGCGGCTTCCGTTCTGGCGTCCGCGCAATGTCGTCTGGCATCGTGTTGCGCTGAATCTCCCGCGTGTTGCCATGAGCGGGGAAAACACCGACGGCTTTTTTGCCGCCTTGGAACGACAGTGCCGGACGGCGATTGCCGCACATGCGCAGAAGCGGGAGTTCATTGAACTTTTGCTTGATCCTGTTGGCAATGCGCCGCTTTCCGCGCTGGCGGTGGAATATGACGCTCACCCTTACATTTCATCGGCGGATGGCTTGTTTGCGGTGGACGTGGACGGTCTGTTCGATTGCGCGCAGGTTATCCATGGCACCGGGGTGGCTGCGCACCAGGAGCGATTACGTTTCATGGAATCCGCGCTCGAGCGCCTCTCGGGCATGGTGGAAGCCCTGGCCAAGGAGGAAGGTATGCGTTGTGTGCTCGCGGCAAATAGCGACCCGGCCATAAGCCGGCGGTTTGCATCCTTGGACGCCGGTATTTTCCCGCGTCTTGCGGAAAAAATCGTGAAAACCGATGAGCGCACACAGGCCATGAGTTATACCACTGGTGTAGCGCTGTCAGGAAACCACGCTATGAGCCCGGCGGATATCGCCCGCGCCGAAGGCACATTTCATTGTTTTCTCGGAGAAAAACCTTTCTCGCGTATCAAGTTGCCTACCAAAAATACCTCGTGCAATGCGCTCAGCGAACTGTTGACAATGCTCATGCGTCAGACAGACTGCGGTGGTGTTGTGTTGACAACATGACTGATGCAAAGGGACTACACCCCGCCATTATCTGATTATTGATTAAGGGAAGGCCAATAGTCAGATGGTTTTCAAAGGTCAGGTAAACATGACCTCGAAGCGTTTTATTGCTGCCGCGAGCGGCTGATGTTCCTGAGCGGCGAGGGCGGGGGCGTCCTTGAGCAGTTGTATGGCGTCGCGGCGGGCGGCATCGAGCAGTCTTGTATCTTGGAGCAAGTCGGCAACGCGTAAATCAGGCAGGCCGGACTGGCGCGCGCCGCAGTAGTCGCCCGGGCCGCGTAGTTTCATGTCGGCTTCGGCAATGTCAAAGCCATTATCGCAGTGGCGCAATATGTCAATCCGTTCTTTGCCTTCGGGCGTGGTGGGTTTTCCTACAAGGAAACACCAGGATTGGACGTCGCCCCGACCGACGCGTCCGCGCAGCTGATGCAATTGTGTCAGCCCGAAACGACCTGCATCCTCAATGACAATGGTGGTTGCCGTTGGCGAATCCACGCCCACTTCGATAACGGTCGTGGCAAACAATACATCTATTTGTTGCGCTTTGAAGCGCGTCATAATATCTTCCTTTTCGCGTGGGTCGAGGCGACCGTGCAGCAGCGCGGCGCGAAGCCCCGTGAGCGGTCCCTCGGTCAGAGCAAGATAGTGATCAATCAGTGGGGTCAGCTGCGCGAAATGCTCTGATTCCTCTACCAGAGGACACACAATGTATGTTTGATAGCCCGCTTCGGCCTGCGCGCGGATATACCGGTACAGTTCGTCTTTTTTATTGTCCGGTGTGAACGCTGTTCTTACCGGTTTGCGCCCCGGCGGCATATCGGGGATGACGCTGATGTCCATGCCGCCGTACAGGGTGATGGCCAGTGTGCGCGGGATGGGCGTTGCGGTGGTGTGCAGCATGTCCGGCAACGCGCCCTTTCTTCCGAGCGCTTCCCGTTGACCGACGCCGAAACGGTGTTGTTCATCAATAATCGCCAGGCCCAAACGCTGGAACACGGTTTTTTCTTGAAATAAGGCGTGGGTGCCCACCACCACCTGCGTTTCGCCTTGGGCGATAGCCTTGCGTATTTGCCTGGCGACCGGTGTTGTACCTGTAAGCAACGCTGTCCGAACATCAAAGGGAGCGAGCAGAGCGCGCAACGTGGCGTAGTGTTGCTCTGCCAATATCTCGGTAGGCGCCATGAACGCGACCTGACAGCCACTATCCACAGCGGCGGCCACGGCATGAAGCGCGACCAGCGTCTTACCGCAGCCCACGTCGCCCTGAAGCAAACGGAACATTGGCCGAGGCGCCGCCATATCGCGCACTATGTCGTCCACGGCGCGCTGCTGTCCTGGTGTTAATGCGAACGGAAGCGATTGGCTTAATTGTTGTAGCAACGGCCCGTTGACGTTATGGCGTATCCCGATCGCATTGTCCACCAAGGACGCGCGTCGCATCAAAATACAGCATTGCATTGCCAGCAGCTCCTCGTAAGCAAAGCGCTTACGCGCGGTTTCGCAGGCGGCCATATCCGGTGGGAAATGGGCGTGTTTCATGGCGGTTACACGGCCGGGAAACCCGTGCTGCTGCAACAGAGGAGCGGACAATGTTTCCGGCATCTGTTCCGCAAGCAATCCCAGCGCGTCATAAATCCACCGTCGCAATTGCCGTTGTGAGACGCCGTCGGTCAGTGGATAGATGGGTACGATACGACCGGTGTGAAGGGTGTCCCCTGACGTTTCTTGTGATGCCGGTTCATATTCAGGGTTTTGCAGGGTGAGTCCCTTGTATTCGCTTACCTTGCCCGTAAACAGACAGCGCGTCCCTTTTTTGAGCGTGGTGTGAGCCAGGAAGCCTCTGCCGAAAAATGACGCTTTTATACTGCCTGATGCGTCGCTTACCGTCAGCAGCGCCATCGTCTTGCCGCCGCGCAGGCGCAATGAACGTGCGCCTGTAATTTCCCCTTCTATGGTGA
>SLFT01000267.1 GCA_007124105.1 Candidatus Hydrogenedentota bacterium
TCGCCAAGAATGTTTTCAACCAGAGGCGCGTCGCTTGCCGAGAAATAGAAGTGGGAGGCGAACATATCAGACAGCGCGTAATAATCGTCATGAGCCACACACTGCTGGAACCAGGCGCGGTTGTTGCCGTCGTCGCTGCCAACAATATTCAGATTCAGGCCGCGTCGTTCAAATTCGTCCGCTACGCGTTCATGCAGTTCCACAAAGGTATCGAAACTTTGCGCGGGGCGTTCCACGGCCCGCGCAAAGAAGATGTCCGGCTCATTGGTCAAGGTGTAATCTTGAATGCATGTGAAGCCCCGGTCCACAATCAAATGTTCCAGCAACGCGCCAATGGCCCGGGCCAGACGCGCGGGGTTCTCCCAGGGGTCTTTTACCGCCCACTCGACGCCGCACACATTGACCCGCGCGCCGAGCCGCTGGTACAAATCAAGGGTGCGATAGTGAGACAGCATGTTGTCGCTCTCCCAGGTGAAGGTCTCGGCGTCCAATGATGGGTTCCAGTCGTTGTACCAGAAGAACATGCGCACATAGTCCGGACGCATCCAGGCGAGGCGTTCCTCGCGGATGCGGTAGTCGTCGGGGCCAACGCCGCGCGCGGCGTTTTCCTGGTTATAGAACCAACCGTCGTCCTCGAAGCCAAACCCGATAAGCGTTGTGGTCTGTTCGTCTGATAGCGACACGACAACCCCTTGTTCGTCAGGCGGCGGACCGGCCGTTCCCAGGCGCATCACCCGCATTTCCGAAAAATGCGCTTCGCCAAAACCGTGCAACAGCAGCAGCAGCTTTACTGTGGCAGTCCCTTCAGGGGCCTCCGCCCACATTCGCGCGCTGCGTCGCTCAATTGTGCCCGGCCCTACAAAGGTGTCCACATGGTTGACGCGCTTATTGTCGTTATCGTAAAACCCCAGTGATACAACCACCCCGTTGCCGCCATGAACGCCGACGCCTTCAGCAATGGCCCCGGCTTCGAACCGTTCGCCGGGTTGGGCGGGCGCAGTTGCCACGGCATTGTTCCATTCCCGTTCTCCATCTGGCGTCTCATCCACGTACAGCGACAAGGTCGGCGCGTTATGGCGCATCGAGTACACTACATTCAGGGAGGTGGGATGCCGTTGCCACGCCTCACTAAACGCCGCTTCCGTGGCGGGCGCAGCGATCGCCAGGCGTGAATCCGCCTCGTTTCCATCAATGCCGCTATGAACCATCATCACTACACAAATCGCTGTCAACATAGCACAAGACTCCTCTTTTCCGAGAAGCCTACCCCAATCGCGCTGTCAGGCGCAAGCGGAAACCGCGTGTAAGCGTTGTTCTTCTCTGGACTAATCGCCGTGAAAATCAAGCGCTGCGCGTCAATGTAGATACAGCATCCGTTTATCCCGTTCATCGGGGGCGGCCCCGCCTGTTTAGCCAAACGAAGTTTTTCTGTTGGCGCGGCAACTGAAAAGGCGTCTTTTTTTCGGTAGGGCGAATGAAAACTTTTTTGCACTATCGCAACAGCTTGGGTACAATGGTTTCTGGAGCAAGAAATAACCCGCATATCAGACAAGGTGTTGTCGTGCGCAAGCGGAGATTGTGCCCACGCGCCGGAAATCTGATGAGATGTGGGTGGGGTTGTGGCGTAGCGCGGGCTGTCGCCGCGCCTGAAACCGTTGTGGCAGTAGGGATATCTACTCCGCTCTTGCCGCAACAGAAACGAGAGGATTTTATGGTAGAGGCAGAGGTACTGGGCTTAACACAAGTACAGGGCGCAGGGTTTCCGACGGTGCTGCTGCGCCACGAAAACCGTGTGCTGCTGATCAGCATTGGTCTACCCGAGGCCAGCGCCATCCAACTGGCGTTGCTGGAAGAAAAACCGCCGCGACCGATGACCCACGACCTGATATGCAATCTCCTGGCTGGGTTGCGCGGCGTTGTGCAGTCCGTGAACATTTACAAGATTGAAGAACAGACTTTCTTTGCCTATCTGAATATCGAACAGACAGATGATCAGGGCGAAGTGGAGCAGGTCTTGCGCATAGACACGCGGCCAAGCGATGGCATCGCCATTGCGATGCGCGTTGGGTGTCCCATTTTTGTGGATGAAAGCGTGCTGGACGAAGCGGGACATGACGCCGCGTTGCTGCAGGGCCTGTTTGAGGACGCTTCGGACACGGATGACGACGACGACGAATATAGCCCGGACGACCCTGAAATTGACTTCGATGAAGATGATGATGATGCAGACAATGAGGGCTAAGAAAGGGCAAATAACGTTGGACTTAACGTCGTGGAAATCAAGAGATGCGCGTCAATGTAGATATGCATCCCGTCAATACCGTCCATCGGGGGGGGCTTTAGGTCAACGAAGACTGGGTGGGTGAAGTGAAGCGGAACCCACCGTTCTGCTGGACAGTTTCAAAGCGTATACGTTTTATCAGGAAAAGAGACTTTGGTTTTAGCGCGGTTATTTCCGCAAAGACAAAAAAAGGAGACGAAATATGGGCGCCATTGGTTTGGGAATCAACCTCGAGTTTGTGCGACACGAAGACAAGCCGTTTGAATGGGCCGTGGAAAAAGCGGCGGCGCTGGGGTACGACTATGTCGAGCCTATGGTGCATTGGGGGCGGGAACTGTTGAGCGAAGCGGGCTATTTTCACAGCGTGTCCATGTTGGACGACCCCTATCGCGTGAAACGCGCCTGCGAACGGGCGGGCGTGAAACTGTCAGGGTTGTCCGCCCACTCGCCCTTGTGTAAGCCCGAGATCAGCGTCGAGTATTTGAAACAGGCCGTGCGTTTTGCCGCTGAATGCGGCGCGCCCGTGGTGAACACCGATGAAGGCGTGAAACAGCCCTGGACTACCGAGGACGAAGACTTTGTGTTGATGCGCTATGTGCTGCGTGAGGCGTCGGCCCTCGCCGAGGCGCGGGGCATCCTTATCGGAATCGAACCGCACCAGCAGTACAGCAAAACCCCGGACGGACTCGACCGTATCCAGCAGCTGGTGGACTCGCCCGCTATCGGCATCAATTTCGACATGGGCAACAGTTATTTAGCCGGTGAAGAGCCAATTGAATGGCTGGAACGCGTATGCGACCGGCTTGTGCATCTTCACGGCAAAGACATTTCCGTCTCACAGTCGGAAGCCGAACGCGGCAAAGTAACCGGTACGCCCGTGGGTTGCGCTTGCGGCGAAGGCGTCATAGACTGGGCTGCCGTCGTAGACGTCTGCAAAAAATGTCCCCGCGACATCGTGTTGTCCGTGGAATGCGGCACTGTCGCGCAAGCGGAAAGAAGCCTGGCCCATCTGCGGCCGTTGTGCGGCTGAGACGCGACCCGATAATCTTGAGCAATATACCGGCTAACGTAGGCTGTGCCCACA
>SLFT01000396.1 GCA_007124105.1 Candidatus Hydrogenedentota bacterium
CGCCATGACCGCCGTTCAGGAAAAAGCCGCAGAAGACGGAGAACTGCGCCCATCGGATATACAGTTCCGGTTGAATATCCATGCCGCCGTGATAGCCGCCAATATCGGAACCGGGCAGATTGTAACCCAGCCGCGCGCTTCGCAGGATGCACCATATCGCCTTCTCCAGTCCCCGTTCACTGTACGACCATGTGTGTTTGTTGTCGCCGACCCAATTCAATGTGGACGCGTCCTGCGGAGCAAACCCCTCGGGATGCGCCAGGGGCAAGGGGCTGTCAATCGAGCGGCTCATGGTCACAAACTCGGGATTCTGCGTCAGGCCGTGCTGATACTCCTCGCGATAGAAGAGGTCCATGTACTGACGCGTGGTAAGTCTGCCCGCGTGTGTATTTTGATACGGAAAGGGTATCCGTCCGAAGAGCATGGACGAGAAGTAGGTTGCCGTGCCGTCCAGCTTCCACGCGTCCAGCCCGAGGTCGAAAATTTGTTGTTGCATGCCGCGCCACCATGCCATTGCCTCGGGGTTGGTGTAGTCAATGAGCCCGCCCCTGCCGCGCCACCAGCGAATCTGGTGTCCGTCGCCGACCAGGTAACCACGCTCCCGCGCCTCCTCGTAAAAGTCCTGGGCGTCGCGGATGGGTACAGCGCTGTTCACGCTGTTGACGGTGCATGTCATCCAGAATGCCAGGCGGATGCCCCGCTCTTTGAGGCCGCCGAAAAACTCCCTGGGGTTGGGGTAGCGGCTTTCGTCAATGGTGAAATCGTTGTTGCGCATGGCCCAGGGCGCGTCAATGAGATAGGTGCGCACGGGAATGTCGTGCTCCTCGTAACCGTTCAGCATTTCCAGCACAAAATCAGCGGTCTTGACATCGTCTTCCCAGAGCCATGGCTCGAGGGCCCAGGCGGGCGTCAACGGCAGGTCGCCCCGCCGTTGCGCGTTGAACGGCATGCCCCATAACGGCCAGACAACCCCAAAATAAAATAGAACGGCCAGCAGCAGCAATACTCCCGCGCAAACCGACGCCAACAAGTTTAAACAACGGCGCATGTGTTCACCTTTCGCGCTTATTCAGCATGCTCGATATCAAGCGCCTCGAGCTGTTCCGCGGTAAACCCGCGCAACAGTAAAACCGCCACGGCGTCCACCTTGCGGTGGAACATTTCGGCGCACAAGCCCAGCGCGTACCAGATTGGCGCCGAGTACAGCATGATTTGGCCATGAAGATTATACGGGATGCCTTCGTAACTCCACACGCGCAGTCCCAGGCCCCAGGTGAATATGATGCCCGATACGTATTCCACAAGGAAGATGAGCAGCATATACACAAAGGCGCGCGCCGGCAAGGGCAATCCCGCGCGTTTGAGCCGGGTTGCGATGGGCATCAGTATGACGCCGAGCAACCCGTAATCGAGCATCATCCAGGGCGACGATTGCCCGTGCAGGTTTAGGTTGCCGCCCCAGCCGTTCAGTATGGCGCCGTAGAATACTTCGCCGAGCATGCCGCCCAGGGCAAATATGAGGAAACGGATGGCTGCGCGTTGTACTTGCATGAGTTACGGCTCCTTATGATCGGCTATGGCTAATTGGACGTTTCCTCGCCCTGGATGGTTTCCCATCGTGTGTTTTCGGACATCCTGTGCGCCAACGCATCTTGTATTTGCGGGATTGCCATGTCGTCGGCGCATGTTTCATGAAACCATAGGTTGATTGTCCAGACTAGCCGCCATGATAAGCGCAACAGCGCCACTAAATCAAAGATGCTGTTTCGAGTAGATTTTTGGATGAGGCAGCAGGAGATGCCCGCCTGCGACGCTACTGGGCGCAAAAAAAAACGCGTTGTGGATACACGAATACTCACAACGCGCTCAGTATGGTACCGGGGGTGGGGCTCGAACCCACGACCTCTGGATCCACAATCCAGCGCTCTGACCAACTGAGCTACCCCGGCACCTAACCTCGCAAAGAAAGTATACCCGCTTTTGCCTGTTTGTTGCAACCGCACGGCAATGCCCGACTGTTCAACGCAGCCTATACAGGCCACACTGGCATGGACGCATCTGCCTTTGTAAGAATTTGGTATAACGCCATGCTGGACAGTTACAAAATCACAGGTGGGGCCAATCACTCATCTTCGATATCATCGTCGTTCGCAGATGTATTTCTGTCCAGGATGCTTCTTAAGATAATGCCTATCAGCGGTAAAAGAAAGCCGCTGATTCCGATTCCTCCCGCGATCCAGGGGTTTCCCCATATTCCTACAAGCACCGCGGCCGCCAAAGCTGAGAGCCCCCAAACAAAAGCGAAATACTGAGAACGTTTGAACGTCTTTGCCGATTCAGGCAATACGAACTCAGCAATCTTGTGTCTGCTTTCCTGTTCTTTTTCCGCCATGGCCAGAATTCTCTCAGCCATACCCGGCAATATTTGTTCGTATTGTTGCAAGACGGAGGGCGGCGGTAATGGACCGCTATAACTGGCCGCAAGAATTGATTTGGCTTCGGGTTGTGTGTCCGCCATCCGCCTGGCGTCTATCGGCTCAGATTGCCCCGTGTTGTCATCTTGTGGCTTTCTTGATTGCTCGTCTGAAATCATGCCCTATCCTTCCAGCGTCCTTGATTAGTTCCTCTTTGTCTGTAGTCATACCACAGGTCGAAATCTTTATCCTGGGCCGAACCCCAATGGAAAGTCCTTGCAGATGGGCATCAAGCAATATGCGCTCGAGTGATTTGTTGTTAATTGCAATCGTTTTCATACATGTTCCTTTGTCTGGGGGCAGTATATCAAGTGAATGCATGACATGTCTACAAGGCGGTTCCTCCGACACCCATTATACCTTTATCGTGTTCATGAACAGGCGCTTTTGTATATGAATCGGGGGCTATGCTATGATTTAGCGGTGGCCAGGATGCTTCTCCACAACTGCCCGTACCTGAGTTGTTGACATACGGACTTTGCTGCTTCTATGCGTACCATTCTTGTTTTACGGAGCTGCGCATTAACCATATTTACTGGTGTTCCGTCAGGGCGGGTGTTGCTGGACGTGTCTTGCCATTTCTCGTATCTTCGCAGGCAACGAGACCAAAAATATGAAGCACTGAATTGGGCGTGTGTTGTTAAACGGCGACTGGTACAGGCAGCGCGTCTTTCTCGCTTTGTTGTCATCCCGACAGCTATCGTTTACGCTGACGGCATGATTGTATGCGTCCTTTCCAGTGATCCTGATGAAGGAGCGGAAACCATATCATGACGGGATTCTTTATTTCAGGCGGCGTGATGCTGGCATTGGGGCTTGTGCTTGGCAGTATCCTGGCCGCGGCCAACAAGAAGCTGCACGTTGACGAGGACCCGCG
>SLFT01000295.1 GCA_007124105.1 Candidatus Hydrogenedentota bacterium
TCTCGCCAGAAAATCAGCAACCGCGCGCACCACGTCGCGTAGTTTGGGTTCGTCTGGATAAAACGAGAGCAGATCAGGCAGTCCCTGCAAGGCATAAGTCAGAATATAAGGTTTTGGGAAGGGATATTCACTCCCCACGGCGTCGTCATTGATGAAGGGCGGGTCCGGATGAAAGGGCGCTCCTGACTGTGAAAAGAGATCGCCGTCGGACAGCACGTCCCGCAGCTGTCTGAACAGGCGCAAGGCTTCCTCGCGATAGATGGAAACACCGGTGAGGCGATAAAGGCGCAAGAAATCGGTTGCGACGCCCACATTACGGACCTCCTGGGACTCGCCGCTGGCGTGTATATGGCGGCGCGCGTACTCAGTCTGCCAGTGTAGCGCCGCGCTCATGCGTGGGTCGCCAGTCTCTTCGTAAGCGTACAAAAAACTTTCAAAGCCTTTGGTGCAGAAATCAACACTTCCGGGAGCGCGCCATTTGAAAGTGACGAATTCGGGGCTGTCGTCGCTGTGCGGATGTTTTGCGCCGCCCAGTTGGCTGTGGCGCGGCCGTTTGCGCCAGCCTTCAAGCAAATCGGCGTTTCCCCACCAGATGTTATGATCGAAGAAGTTGGAGCACCACAGCAGCGCCGCATCCCGCAGACCCTTTTCGCCGTTGCGATAGAATCCCGTGAAGAGGGACGGGCAGTATTCAAGGCGCGACATGCCGCTGGTGGACGCGCTGTCCGTGGAAGGAATGTAGGACGTGAGGTTGCCGAAATCATCGCCATTGAGTATGCTGCGCTCGAGGGAGTTCCAGCCGAAGTGCAGGGCGTCCTCAATTTCCGGCCACATCCCCAACGCCGGAGGCAGCCCAGAATTGTATGCCTTGTCAAAGGTTTCCGCCGCCACATCTATATCGAGGAGGGGCTCGAACAACGGGTTAAGCGCGGGCGCGGGCCCGACGGCAAATGCTGCGCGGCGCCATGCGGCTGACTGAAACGGCACGTTCTCTTCGGCGCGACTGCGCATGTAGGTGATTACCGCGCCCTCGGGCGCGTCCACGACACTGACATCGCCCCGAAGTTTGTAGTGGGCGTCCGGAAACGAGACGGCAACGGGATGGTCGGCGCCGCGCAGTGTCGCCGCCTCGCCTGAAGCGAAGGCATGTATCTCATAAGCGTCCATCGCGGGGCCCGTTATCACCCATCCCAAGTCTGGCGCTGTATCATCCCCCGGCAACATGCGCTGGATATGCGCCTGCACGACAACAGTTCCCAGACTGTCAGCGCGCACTTCAATAATGCGGGGCCATTGGGGGTCCGGCGTCAACAACCGCGCCCACAGATAATGCGCGCCATGTTCCACAATTTCAACGCGTCCTGGTGTCGTGTTTGTTCGCGCTGGCGCAATGAGGCTGGCCGCCCAGGAAAGCCCCGCATCCGTATCAATGCGCACATGATCGGCGACAATATGTACGGCCATGCCCGCAAAGGATACGTTCATGAACTCGTTGTCCATTTCGACAGCGTGGGGGGGAGGCAACGGATTTTCCGTCAATGTCAACGAAAAGAAATGCGGCGCGTCAGACGCAAAGGTAAAGGGGAATGTGACAATGGCGCGACGCACACTGACCGGTCTTCCGGGGTGCCGCGTCAATGGGCGCAGGTCCGGTTGTATTTCAATATCGCCGCAGCGCGCCAGCACCCATAAGTTTTCAGGCAGAGCGCCAGGCGCGAACGGCAACGACACACGAACAAGACGCGTTCCCGGCGCGTCAGGTCGCACCGTGAATCCAGGAAGAGCGCCAATGGCGCCCGCGCAAATGCCCGACGCATTCTCAGTCGCGACTTCGCGCATGGCAAAGACATCCAGCCAAGGAGTCACCGCATCTTCCGCGTATCCGAAAGGGCATAACATCAAAGCGACAATAAGAGCCGCCCATAGCGGGCCGGCAATATAAATTCCGGTTGCTTGCCCACGCCCTCTGATTGGCGCGTTAGTGCGGCAGCGTAATGCGAGCATAATAGCAATCTCCCTTGTCTTATGTTTCACGCTAAATCGCGTATAATTTCGGTCGCGGTAAAATCATTACTTCGCCCAATATGTTACGACGTGAGATTCCGCGCATCGGCTTTGATATGCGCCTGGGCATGCCGAAAATGCAGCCGCAATGCGTCCAGCGCCGCGTGCTCATCACGCGCAAGCAATGCGCCAAGAATGACTACATGGTCATTGAGCCCGATCAGTATACGCTCCTTTGAGACTTCATATCGCCTTAAATTGTATTCGATAAGGATGTGACACATATTATTGAACATCGTCATATATCGGTTCTGACAATGGCGCAGCAGCGTATCATGAAGATTTTCGTCCAGTTTAATGGCGCCGGCCAGGCTTTGCGGATCATTGCGCTTGATACGCGTAAGTTCACTGCGAATACAGTCGAATTCGCGCCAGATGGAATGTTCCACCGGAGCAGCCGCCGCTTTTTTCATGGCATGCTCTTCAAAGAGTTCCCGAATCTCGAATATCTTCATAAGCAATTCTTCGGTGACCTCCGTTATTTTCCAGCCGCGATGCGGTTGTTTGACCACCAGGCCATAGTAACTGATGCGCGCAATTTTCTCGCGAATCACCTGCCGGTTGCGCCTGTATCAGTTTTCGCGACAAAAAGTTTACGCTTGACGCTGTGGGGTGCGCGCAATTGCCTTGTACAGGATGGCGATTACAACACCACTCATAAATCCGCCCACGTGAGCCGAAAAGGCTACGCCGACACTTCCGTGCAACTCGACAAACATGTAAAGCAGTTGGAAGACGAACCAGGCAAGAACGTACCATGTTGCTGCGATTGTCACCGAAGTGTATGGGGGAACAGCTGTGAGTAGACGCAAGCGCGCGCGCGGAAAAAATATAACGTACGCTCCAACCACGCCGCTGATAGCGCCGCTGGCGCCGATTACAGGCGTCGTGCTGCTGGAGTGGAACAGCAGAAAGGTCAGACTTGCCACAATACCGGTGGCCAGGTAGAAGACCAGGAACAGAAGATGGCCAAGGCGGTCTTCCACGTTGTCGCTAAATATCCACAGAAAGAGCATGTTGCCGACGAGATGGCCCAGATCGCCATGCAGGAACATGCAGGTAATCAGCGTGCCCCTATCCCGTCCCGCAACCACATTCGCGGGAACCATGCCGTAGGTATTGTAGACTTCAGACCAGTCGTAAACGGCGTAGTAAAGCCATAGCATAACAAGGACATTTGCAAAGAGGAGCGCATAAGTGAAGATGGGAATTCTCTTCTTAGGGGTATCATCCGCATAAGGGATGGCCAGCCCGAACCAGCTATAGAGTATGGCCTCAGGGGCAACCTGGACGTCATGCCTGAAGTCTTCGGCCTCGCGCGTATGTGCCGCCATCGCCGCAGCCAGCCGATCCAGTTTCGGATGCCCCTTTACATATTGCGCCAGTCGCTGCACTTCGTCGGCATCCACCCACACGCCCTCACAGGCGTGGCACCTATCCAGAATAATTCCGGAGTCGTAACCGTAGTTGTATTTTTCCAGAGGGAAGTCGCACCGGGGACAGGCCCGACCCGCTTCCCCGGCAGGGGCAATCGCGCCGGCATCCTGATTAAGCGTTAGTCTCGCAGGCGGCAGGTCTGGGTTGTCGGCCAGATAACGTTCGAGAAAAGCGCCCAGCTCGTTTACGTCATACCACACCCCCCGACATCTGGGACATTGGTCGAGCACCAAAGCCTGGTAGCCTACCCGACGCAGGACATCGCCGCAGGCCGGGCAGTGCATAGGTGATTCTAGTGGTTTTTGGGAAACACCGTCTCTGTCTTTTTGCAAGCCGAACCTCTTTATATTTTATTGCCTCGGATAGTTCACCGGTCTACGAGAACCTGCAAAGCTTACACGGGAACAACCACAAAGTACGCGCCATGGCGCCCATTGTATAGGCATTGCTTGGATTGGCGCGGGGAATGGTCAAGCGTATGATCACGTCTGATAACACTATATGTTTACCTTGCCGAATAACACGAAACCCGACCTTCTCAAACACACGCGCGACATCCTGCGCATTGATCCACGGTAATTTCGACATATCAGACGGAAACCGTTTCTTCGATGACCGAAAACACCGCCGCCTCGTCAGCTTCGGCATCAAGCCACTCGCGAATGGCCTCGCGGATGTTGGCCAGCGCTTCTTCCCTGCTTTCGCCCTGAGAATGACAGCCGCACAACCCGGGAAACGAACGGTGTGTCGCCTCAGGCGCAACCCCGCTATGGCGGGGGGGAAAGAGGCGGGGCAGGTTTGCATAAACTGCGATCGCCAACAACACAACGAGCGCCCAGCCGTATTCACTTCTCCAAGCGCAAGACCACAGTATTACATTACAGAAGTATGCACATTTCCTCGCCCAATTTCAAAATGCCCCGTCTTCGGAATGCAGGGGCATTACTGGACTCTGGGCTTGCATATCGCAAGGGGTATTCCGTTATGCTACTGTAATTGCAGGGGACGCAAGGCGCTACCAGCATTCTACGAGTCGTGCATGTTTCTGTGCTCACCGCGTTGTTTTCACATTATGGTGATACTGCTACGATTGCTTTAGTTGATATCCGCATTGTATAGTGATGTCACGAAACAATTCAATTACGCAAAATATCGAGACCGGATTTGTGTAGCGGCCTGTTTGATGGATTGATGCTATATGCAAAGATAAGATAACATTGGTGTTAAGAGACGTAGGGGTGTGTTCAGCCGCCTCGGTTTATTGGCCTATGCACGCCCAAGGAGACATACAATGAAAATAGCGTTGAATTTAGACAAAGCGCAAATCGCGTCATTTTGCGAGCGGTGGCGTATACAGCAATTGGAACTTTTTGGCTCTGTATTGCGCGCCGACTTCGGGCCGGAAAGCGACTTGGACTTTCTGGTCGTCTATAAGCCCAATGCCCGGATTACTCTTTTTGACGAGGCACAAATGCAGGAAGAACTTGCTTCATTGTTGGGACGTCCGGTGGACTTGGTAAGCCGACGCGCTGTCGAAGCGTCTCCCAATTGGATACGGCGCAAGGCAATTTTAGGAAATGCGGAACTCTTCTATGTCGCTTCATGACCATACTGCTTTCCTGCTCGATATTCAGTAAGCAGCAGCGAATATCGCTTCTTTTATTGAGGGCATGGATGAAGCCGTGTTCTTGGCTGACAAAAAAACACAGGCTGCCGTACAGCATCAGATTATGGTTATTGGTGAAGCGACAAAACACCTCCCGCGAACGTTTCGCGAAAATTATCCCAACATTCCCTGGAACGCTATAGCACGCATGCGGGACCGGCTTATTCATGGTTACTCAACTGTGGATATGGGCGTAGTCTGGGCCACAGCAACAGAAGGCATACCTCAATTACTTGAGGTGATAGAAGGCTACGGAGATACGAGGCCGGGTGCAGCGGAATCAAGCAGCCGGGATCCGACATAGCGTCATGACAAACCACAACACCATTGGTTCTAAGAGTGCCAGGCGCAACCCGCCTTTAATACGATAGCGGAAATAGCCCATAATCTTGTAGATGCTGAGGTCCCGCTTCTCGTGGGAACGACGAAGAACGTTGTGCCATCTGCTTGGTTCTGGCTTGCCAGCCATGCACAGGCCTACGCAAATAAGTATCCCCCGACAGCTGCCGGGGGATACTTATTCCATTTGTAACTGTCTAGCATGAGGCTTTCTTCAATCAAACTTTTGGATTCTGTAGGGTGGGTTTCGCTTCGCTTCACCACCCTACAGTTCACTTTTGAGGTCTATTGGTAGCCAGTTACTTCCATTTAACATTTAACCCTACTGCTTATTTCACGTCGAAACGATCAAGGTTCATTATCTTGCTCCATACCGCGACAAAGTCGGCAAGGAATTTTTCCTGCGCGTCTGCGCAGGCGTAAACTTCCGCTATGGCGCGCAGCTGGGAGTTATAACCGAATACAAGATCAACGCGGGTAGCCGTCCATTTCTTTTCGCCTGTCTTGCGGTCGTGGCCTTCGTACAGGTCTTTGTCTTCCGCGGTTGGTTTCCATTCCGTGCCCATGTCAAGAAGATTCACAAAGAAGTCGTTGGTCAGCGATTCCGGCTGTTTGGTGAAGACGCCGTGGGGGGACTGCCCGTAATTGGCGTTCAATACGCGCATACCGCCGAGGAGCGCGGTCATCTCGGGCGCGGTCAACGTCAACAGTTGCGCCCGGTCAACAAGTAGTTCCTCGTCGGATACGGAGAAGTTGGCCTTGCGGTAGTTGCGGAACCCGTCAGCCACCGGCTCGAGCGCATCGAAGGATTCCGCGTCGGTCTGCTCCTGTGACGCGTCCATGCGTCCCGGCGTGAAGGGAACGGCGACGTCAAGACCGGCATTCTTCGCGGCCTGCTCAACGCCCGCGCAGCCGCCCAGCACAATCAAGTCGGCGTGGGAGACCTTCTTACCGCCGGATTGGGCGCTGTTGAATTCCCGCTGGATACCTTCAAGCGCCGCCAGCGCCTTCTCGAGTTTTTCCGGCTCGTTGACTTCCCAGTCCTTTTGCGGGGCGAGGCGGATACGCGCGCCATTGGCGCCGCCGCGCATGTCCGAACCGCGGAACGTGGACGCCGACGCCCAGGCCGTGGCGACCAGTTGGGAAACGGAAAGTCCTGACGCAAGAATCTTCGCTTTGAGGTCCGTAATATCCTGGGCGTCAATCAGCTCGTGGTCCACTTCGGGTATCGGGTCCTGCCAGAGCAGTTCTTCTTCTGGAACCTCCGGGCCGAGATAACGCGAACGGGGGCCCATGTCGCGGTGGGTCAATTTGAACCACGCGCGGGCGAAAGCGTCCTCGAATTCTGCCGGGTTTTCAAGAAAGCGTCGCGCAATAGGCGCATAAATCGGATCATAGCGAAGGGACAGGTCGGCGGTGGTCATCATGGGCCGGTGTTTCTTCGACGGGTCGTGTGCGTCAACCACCATGTCCTCTTCCGCCACGTCCTTGGCAAACCATTGATGCGCGCCCGCCGGACTTTTCACCAGTTCCCACTCGTATTTGAACAGCACTTTCAGATATCCCGAGTCCCATTTGGTCGGGTTCGGTTTCCAAGCGCCCTCGATTCCGCTGCTAATGGTGTCGCCGGCCTTGCCGCAACCGAAACTGCTTTTCCAGCCCAACCCCTGCTCTTCAATGGGCGCGGCTTCCGGCTCCGGACCGACATGGGCGGGGTCGCCCGCGCCGTGACACTTGCCAAAGGTATGGCCGCCGGCAACAAGCGCAACGGTCTCTTCGTCGTTCATGGCCATGCGCGCGAACGTCTCCCGGACATCAACACCCGAGGCGACCGGGTCGGGGTTGCCGTTCGGCCCTTCCGGGTTCACATAGATAAGCCCCATCTGCACGGCGGCGAGCGGATTTTCGAGGTCACGGTCGTCGGAGTAACGCTTGTCGCCAAGCCATTCATCTTCACTGCCCCAGTAAATGTCCTCTTCCGGTTCCCAGACATCCGCGCGCCCGCCAGCGAACCCGAAGGTCTTGAATCCCATGGATTCCAAGGCGCAGTTGCCTGCAAGAACCATAAGGTCGGCCCAGGAAATCTTCTTGCCGTATTTCTGCTTGATGGGCCAGAGCAGCCGCCGCGCCTTGTCCAGATTCACGTTGTCGGGCCAGCTGTTGATCGGCGCAAGACGCTGATTGCCGGTTCCCGCGCCGCCGCGTCCGTCATTCACGCGGTACGTGCCCGCGCTGTGCCACGCCATGCGTATGAATAGCGGACCGTAATGCCCATAGTCGGCGGGCCACCAGTCCTGCGAATCAGTCATCAGCGCATGGAGGTCTGCTTTCACGGCTTTCAGATCAAGTGTTTTGAATGCCGCGGCGTAATCAAACTCCGCGCCCATGGGGTTGCTCTTGCAGGATTGCTGATGAAGAATTTTAAGATTGACTTGATTCGGCCACCACTCCTGGTTCGACCTGCCGCTGCCTCCGGCAACGGCTTTTACCGTCATACCTGTTACCGGGCATTTGCTTTCATTACTCATCCCTGTTTTCTGTCCTTTCTGGTTGTGGTTTTGCTGCCAACACAGCGCCTCCTGTACACAGGGAATCCGCATCCCTGAAACATCTTCGTACTCCTGAACCATGAGTCTATCAGTATCAGGATAATTATTTAAACCTTGTGTTGTATGCACAATACCATTGTTACATATAATATCCACCCCATTTGTAATACTGGAACAAACTCAAAACAGCAATTATTTCTCCGCGCATCCATATTTTGCGCAGGCGCTGCCTGCATTTGTTGGACTAAACGGCTGCACCGTGGATAAGGCGGCAATGTTGCTACACAGCAATCACTGCTATTGCGTGGGCGACGCCATCTCACAACCCGGGCATCCGAGGTCAGGGGAGATGGTGTGTTTCACAACGACGATCTCAAATTTCAACTATCAGATAAGCAAACGATCATTGCGCCAACTATGAATCCTGACGAATTAACAATGCGTTGTTGTTCGTTGGACTAAACGCCGTAGAAATCAAGAGATGCGCGTCAATGTAAATGCGGCATCCGTGCATCCCGCCAGTCCTGTCAATACGGTCCATCGGGGGCGGCGCCGCCTGTTTAGTCCAACAAAGTTTTTTTCAGTTGGCAGGGCAACTGAAAATGCTTATTCGTTTTGTTTCAGATGAGGGCTCAGATTTTTGGTCAAACAGCGCCAATACCATTTCCGAAAAATCGCCTCACACCCCAGCCGGGATCAGGAAGTCTGACGTTGGAGATTGGACGGAACGGCACGTAAACACAGATGTTTTGCCGTTATTGTCCGCGAAGGGCACGATTTTACCAGGGCCAGCAGGTTAAGTTCGTGTCCTTTGTATCTGACCCCAACAACTGTCCGTCGGGCGCGTATACCTCAAGGGTGACATAAGCATCCCCGGTAAGATCAAACGTATACCATCCGTCCAGCACATTGCAACTGTCTGCTGATGTTCTGGTAAAATTACTGGGATCGTCCTGATTAATTCTGAGCCCCCAACGGTATTCATAAGAGGGGAACAAACCATCCGGCGTAACGCATCCCTCATAGTAGAATTTATTATCCCCCATACCCCACGGTTCACAAGTGGGGTCGGGAAGGGACAGGCTGTCGCGCTGCAGTTCTAATTTTTTGTCAAAGACAAATATCTCATTGATGGTTACGGTAACTGTATGCGCAATGAGTGATACTTCCACAGTTTCTCGGGCGATTTCTAGTCCGTTGGCTGTGACAGAAACAGTCACAATAAACGTCATGTCGGCGCTGACATGAGCATAAACATGGTTGACGGTAATTTCGGCCTTGCCATTGGATACCGCTGCCACACTGCCTCCCTGCGCTTCGACGCGACCGTCGCCAAAATCCCAGGCGAAGGCGACGTGGTCAGTATCCGGGGGTAATTCACGCACTTCCGCGGTAAGGGTGTATTGAACACCATCCATCGTTGTACCCTGCCTGTTTATGTTCAGCAGCAGTTCAACCGCACAGGGTTCAAGGTCAAGTACGCGCAGGGTTTCCTGGGCAACATCCATCGCCTTCGATTCTTCCCTGAATTCACCGGAAGCATCTGGATACCCAAAATAAGCCTCGTGGTTGGTATCGTTGAATTCAGAGCGGCGCCATGCCACGGTGGTCCCGCCGCCCATCATGCTGGCCAGCGGAATCATACCGTCGCTGTCGCCCCGCACTCCCCCTTCATAGGACTGGGTTGGGTCTTTCATCAGCCATGGGATAACCGTGGCGCCGAGGTCCAACCGTGCTACGCCTTCCACCTTGGGCCACCACCAACGGCTGGTAGTAATTGTGGGGCGATTGTTATTAATGCCATAAACGGCATGGTATTTTTCATCCAGACGATATACATCCTCAGTGTTCAGTGTGTTTAGATTCCGGTTGAAAATCTCCGTGCCATTAAAAAGGTCGTACTGGTTCAAAAGAGCTGTCTCAACGGCCGCATTTACATCAAACGAAAAGTAGTCTTCAAACCGAAGGTTGTGTGTTGTAGTGGTGTGGCTCCGCGCCCACTGTAAATCGCGAATACCCGGCGAGTCCGGAATAAAGTATTCAAGGACGCGACGATACACGTACAGTGTGTTGTCAATATTACCCAGCGGAACATTAACAAGACCACGGCGGATGCTGTAAATACCATTGGGCGCGGAAAGAACACGCCGCAGGGACAACAGCGGCGTACCCAGATACGGGGTGCCCCATGTAACCAATTTCTGAAACGCATCGTGCGTTTCTGCGTCAAACAATTGAATACCCGCACGCGACACTACACCGCCCATGGAATGCGCCACGATATAGAGACGCACTTCCGTGTTTCCAGGCATAAAACTCAGTGCGTTATACTCCCGAACTAAATCCTGAATTCTATCAGCAAAGTCTTCATCCAGGCGTGACCCGGCGCCCGGCGTGAATATAGGGCGGTATGTGGGGTAAATGTATTCATAAAAAGCGGTACAAGAAATCGTATCGGCGCGATACTCCTGAAAGTAGTTGTAAAACAAGTTCCATACATGGCATTTATAATCATAGTGCCACGGAGCGCGCGCAGTTGCCGGCGCCTGGCCAAGACGTTCGTGATTGTGATACCCATGCACCAGTACCACAATATTTTTGATATTCTTGTCTTTCTCCGCTTCCTGACGGTCGCTTTCGAGCTCGTCAAACGAAGCGCGGTAGGGACTATCCGAAACAGGATAAAAGCGCTGCAGGGAAGGTTCCATGCTGTAGTTATAGCTGCCTGAAAACAGCGCCGGTACATAACGAATTCTGCGTGGATGCAAAATGCGCTGTTTGGCGGGGGGGGCGTCGCCCAGAATGATGTCCGAAATAATGGAATCGGCCATATAAAAATCGGCAACCTGCAAATCACCCGATTCCGTAAAGGTCACAGGCAGGTAATGCGCGCGGCCGGGTTGCTGTTCTTCATCGGTGAGGTAGAGGTCGCCTATGCGCATCACCACTAGCGCCGCTTTATCAATGCCGGTAAGTTCAGCCGCCGGAATGGTCAACGTGGGTACAAAATCCGCCGTGTACAGGTTGTGGTCCATCGGATCAAAGGACTCAAAGGTCAGGTCGCGTACCTGTCCGACGGGCGTCACCTCATAAGCGGACAAATCCAACGCCGTCTCAACCGTTTCCAAAGTCACTGTTGTAATGGTTCCCTCGCAAGGCAAAGCGGGAAACGTTAGCTGCGCCCCATCACTCATGGTAATGTGTAGCGAAGAACCACCTTCCAGCTCGCGCGCGGTGGATGTTTCTATCACGTCAACAACGTCTGACGGGCTGCCGTCATCTTCTCCCTCGGGGTCATTTGTTCCCGGGTCCTCTTCTTCACCTTCGGGCCGTGTGACATCAGGCGTAGTTCCCATTATTTCCGATACTCTCACAGTGACGGTTGTGTCAGCCATCACCATCACACTGTCTTTGATGCCTGCTTTGCCAAGTTCATCAACAATACCAACCGACCAAAAGCCGCGTTGCAATTGTTTTTCTAAAGCCCAACCGGGCGGCAACGGGTCAGCAAGTTGATTCGGCTCATTGTCAAACCAGAGGTTTTGCGTGATAAAAATACCGGTTAATGATACGGCGCTATCATTTTCTACACGAAGCATACCCGTCGCTTCGGCGAGACAACCCTCACAACCATTCGCCTGTTTAAGCAACGGGTGAAAAAAGCCGCGAAAATATCCCCAATTTTCCGGACTCGAATCACAGCTCGCCAGTATCCCAAACACACAGACAATCCCGGCAAATACGACAGTACGCATCACATACTTACCAGTCATTGTAATTCACCTCCATTGTAAATAACGGTTAGGCGACACTCTGAACGTGTAAATTATAGCACAATGCCGGCAGTAGCGAACGGATTTTTTCGGGCGTTCCTGTTCACACACGGTCTACGCAAATACGAACGCAAATAGCGACTTGTTTCGGAACGGCACATCACCACCATATCGTAATGTGTTCCCTGTACGAAATATCTTTATCTGTTGGCGTGAACGTTATGTCTGTACTCATTTGTTCAGGATTAGCCAGAACCTTACTGGAGTTCAATAATTTTACATCTTCCCGGCGCCGGGGGAACTGCCAGCGACGCTGTGCCGATAGGCAAGGTAAAGACATCGGCGTTTTCCACAAAATCGGTGCGTCGCAGGAGTACCCAATTTTCAAGGCGCAGGCCGGATACAACCGTGCCGGGACGGTCAGGCACATCGAAGTTCACCGGCGTACCATGTTCGAGAAAAGCAGCGTATTCCTGGGCGGCCGCCCAGACCGGATGCAACA
>SLFT01000456.1 GCA_007124105.1 Candidatus Hydrogenedentota bacterium
CGAGAACCTGCTTATCGGGAACAGCGAATATTCGGACGGGTACACCTCGTGGACGCCCTATCTCCAGGAACTCGAGGGCACCGGTCAGTTCTCGGTCTGGGAATATCCGAATATTGTGCGCGGCCTGGGTCGCGAAGTGGGCAACGAGGATTTGACCCATTCCGAAGCGTCCAGCATCTTTGCCCACAAGGCTGTGGCGTGGATGCGCGCCAATAAGATGGATACGCTGCGCCTTGCCCTTCGCAAGGCGGGGCTGTTCTGGTCGCCATGGGAGATTACCGAAAACAAGGTTGTCCATTATGAAAAGGCGCATTACGCGCCATTGAAATACCTGCCTGGATTCCCGTACCTGTTCGCATTGTTTCTCAGCGGCATGACCCTGATGATCGTACATTGGATTCGGGGGGCGGGCGGCCTGGACGCGTCCGGTGCGGCCGCAACTGGTTCACGAGGGTGTCGTTCTGTTTTCCTGGAGCGGGTGTTGGCATTGCGCGGGGCCGACGGCGCGGGCGGCGGCGTTGTTCTATCGGATATGCTCCTTCTCTTTTATGGACTCCTCGTTTCATATTATCTCTCTTTTCTTCCCTTTTTCGTGAACGCGCGCGCGCGCCATCCCATTACAGGTCTGATGGCGCTGGTTGGCGCCTATGGTCTGTATCGCCTCTGGTGTTTCTGGCGCGACGGAGATAAAAGGAAAGCACTGGCGCTGTTGCTTGTCATCGCCGCATGTTACGGGGCAGCCAGGTGGGAATGTTATCCGTACAGGCCCGACCGAGCGCGTTGGTATTATGCCCGCGCCGATTCGTGGCTCCGCGCGGGCGCAATAGACAAAGCCGCAGACGAGGCGGTGCGCATGCTTGAAGAGGAGTACGCCTATTACATGCCTTTCCGTTTGGGTCATGCCTTTGCGAAAGAAGGCCGTCACGCGCTGGCGGCGCGGCTGCTTGAAAAAGCGCTCAGTGAGGAACCGGACGCGCAGCCTGAGCCGTATCGCCAGGATATCTATTTCCATATCGGCGCGGCCTGGATGGCGGCCGGCGAAGCGGAACGCGCCCAGGAAGCTTTTGAAAAGGCGTTGCGCCTGAATCCGATGGACGCGCGCGCCCTGAACGATCTTGGCGTGTTGTTGGAGGAAGCGGGGGATATCTCCGGTGCGCTGGAGCATTATCGGGCCGCGGCGGCGGCCCGGCCCGCGTTTACCCTCGCCCAGAGCAATCTCTGTGATTTATTGGGACGGCTTGGCGATCATGAAGGCGCTGTCGCGGCGTGTGAAGCCGCGGTGGAAGCGGCCCCTGAATCGGCGCACTACCGCTACAACCTGGCAGTCCAACTGGCGGCGGCGGGGCGTGTTGATCAGGCAATAGAGCAGTACCGCGCCGTTCTCGAGCGCGCGCCCGACGATGTCCGCGCTTTGAACAACCTCGCGTTGATCTATGAGGAGCAGGGCGCGTATGAGCAGGCCGAACAACTGTTGGAACGCGCATTGGAGGAGGAGCCGACCTTTACATTGGCGCGCGCGAACCTGGGCAATCTGTATATTCGACTGGGACAGTTCGAGCAAGGGGAGGCTGTATATCTGGCGGGGCTCGAACTGGCGCCTGACGACGCCGTCCTGCACAACGGTATTGGCTACCAGTATGCGGTCAATGGGTTGCCGAAACAAGCCCGAGAACACTATGAGACAGCGTTGCGTCTCGAACCGCACTTCGATCGCGCCAGGATCAATTTGATTTCCCTGCATTTTGAGCGCGGCGAGCTGGACGAAGCGCTGCGGCATACGGCGTTTCTTGTGGAACAGCATCCCGAGGACGCCGAACTCTGGCGCTATAAAGCCGGGTTGTATGAGCAGCTAGGCGATGATGAACAGGCAAGCGCGTGTTATCGTCGCGCCCGGGAGCTCGCCCCGAATTCCGAGTCTTCCGGGATGGAATAAAATAAGGAACCGGGTCGGTACGCTGAAGCGTGAACAACATAAATAATTAAGAGCAGACCAATACCGCCTCGAACTTTGCGGCGCCGTTATTGTTGGCTGGTCGCTGTAGCGCGCAGGGCCTTCAAGTCTTTGTCGTCGGGCAAAAAGGCCAGTGCCCGTTCGGTCAATGCGACGGCGCGGTCGTATTCGTGCCAGCGCAGCAGGCGGTTGCCCAGAGCCGTTGCAATCTCTTTGAGATAGTATTGCGCGTTTTGATTGTCGGGGTCTATTTCGAGGGACGCAATAAATCCGTCCGCGACGGTCTCATCAAGCATTTGACTTCCGTAATAGTCCTGCAAGGCAATCATATCCTGTCGGCGCGACTGAAAACGGCGCTCAAGCAGTGTTCGCGCTTCCTCGCCGATGCTGTCGGAAAGCACTGCATCAAGCGGATTGGTCATAATGGGATGCAGTGCCCGTAAGGCTTGGGGCACCTGGCGCTCATATACCAGACGCGGCGCGATAAATTCAGCCCAGGGACGGTCGTCGGACATGATGCCGGCGCCGCGCGTAAATCTGTCGAGCCCCTCGTTGTCGAGCAGATAACAGGCCATAACTTCGATGACGTCTCCCAACCCGGCATCTGCAAGAGCGTTTCGCAGTTCTGGGTTGGTGAGCCGTTCCCGCGCGCGGCGGTAATGCATCTGGAGCGGCGCGTTCGACCCGAGGAGAAAGAGATCGGCGTTGACGAAGAAGGCGCAGTATTCGGGAAACACACTAATAAAGGTGTGGGCGAGATCGCGCACCACTTCAGGGGTGTTGCTGTGCAGGGGAATCCATTGGGACACAATCCCGCCGTGCCGTAATCTGTTCAGGCATAAGGTGTAGAATTCGCGCGTATAAAAAGTGGAGACGCCGGCAAGCGCCAGCGGCATGGGTTCGAAGGTGATGACGTCATATTGTTTTTCGGTGCGCAGCAGGTAATTGCGTCCGTCGTCAATATGAAAGCGTACCTTGGGATTGTCGAGGACGTCCAGATTGTCCCGGGAAAACAACGGCGCGGCTTCGAGGACTTCGGCGGATATTTCCACTGCGTCAATACGATCGAAATCGTATAAAGCCAGCGTACCACAGGTGATCCCGGAACCGAAACACATAAATAAAACGTCTGAATAGTCGCGTTCGAACAACAGCGGGAGCACGCCTTGCAGCCGGTTCATCTTCACGCCGCGCTCTATGGAGGTTGTGGCCTGCACACGATTGATCCAAAGCACACGGTCTTCGCTGGCCAAAGCCGTTTCGGGTTCGGACACCACCACCGTTCCCTCCACGCCTTCGCTATAGAACAGCACCCGATGGTCTGCCGGAACATACCCAACATTAAGGGACTGGCTCACATCGTCCGGCGCAAGCATCCACGCCGCCCCG
>SLFT01000098.1 GCA_007124105.1 Candidatus Hydrogenedentota bacterium
AATTTCAATCGTACCCGAAAGCCATATCCCCGGGATGCCTTCCGCCCAGCGTCCGAAACTAAGCCCCCCGTCATAATTGGACGCCGTATTCCAGGCTTCGCCGTGGGGCAGGTTGTCCGATGCATGGTAAGGGAGGGGGCCTTCGTTTACTTCTTCCAGAAGCGCGCCAAAGGTCTGCTGACTTTCCCAGACCGCTGCATCAGCGCTGCCCACAATATAGATATGTTCGTTATAGTTCCCCCGGATGTGGGGACAATGCAGGTCAAGGGCGATGCGCAGCAGCCCGTCGGACCACTCCGGCGCCAGGGCCCGCAGCGCCGCCACCTCGGGATGAACACTCTCTCCAACATAGTCCCGATTGTGATCGCGGGGGCGCCGGTTCTTGCCCTGGTCGCCCTGTTCCACGCCGTCCTTGTCCATGAACGGGACTGCGAGCGCTTCCACATTATCCTGAAACCAAGCGCCAACCAGGTCATCAGCAAGAACCGCGTCCAGGAGGCCTTCCAATACAAAACTGGCCATGCTTTCGCAGGCATGGTGTCGGGCGGTGAGTAAGACCCGATGCCGCGGACTGCCAGTCAAACAGCCTGCACGCAGCAGCTCCACCTCGCGTCCGCCCGCGCTTGTGCAGAGGCGGTCCACCTCGAGGACGGCTGATGCGCTATGAGCCTTCAGAAACGCGCGCAAATCCGATTCCACGTAGGGAACGGCAAAGGCAAACCAAGCCTGCGAGGTCGCGTCATGAAAGGCATACGTGAAGGCTGATTCAACACCATGTTCCGCGCCGAGCCAGGACCAGGACACGCCGCCATCAGCGCTCACGGCCGGGCCGCGTACCCCGATGGGATTTGGCGTTCCAAAATCAAAGGTCAGCGTTTTCCCGACCGGAACATCCGCTATCTTGAAATTCCAGTAAAACCACCACCCCTCCGTATCACGCAAGTCAGGGCTGAGGTAAACGGTGTCCCCGTCTATCCGTTCAACAAGGATGTTGCCGCCGGGAAAATCCGCGTCAATGGAAAAGGATTCACTGCCGACAGCCGACAACCCCCAGACACCGTAAACAACCAGGGCTATGCACAAATGCCCCAAGCGCCACGGTCTTGGGGACATTAAACAGCCACGAAAAACAGTACGGAAATATGAAGAAGCCATCAGCGTCCCTTTCGGCTTTGTATTCAGGCCAGCCCGAATATTTCACAGGGTTTCGTCGTAAGCCTGCGAAGGTTGCGTCAGGTCAGGCGCTTTGTGCGGGTCGCCGGCTGACAGCGTGTTATGACACGTCGAAGTCGGCCGGCAAGCATGGCGTAAGATTCAAAGGCGCAACAGAAATCTGGTGAAATTTCCGGGCTAGTATAGGCGGGGCTGCCCAGGCCGTTCAACTGGGCTGGGTTTCCCCATCGGGTCTCCCCATCGTGCCGCTCTCGGAGAACATCGGCCACCGGGCCGCCATCTATCTTGAAGCATAGGGATTTAAGTCCACCCTTGGCGTTCCTCACGCTTTGATCGCCGCCAAAGCCGTTGAAAACGATATGGCGTAAGATTCAAAGGCGCAACAGAAATCTGGTGAAATATCCGGGTTAAAGATGGCTATCCGTGGTTTAAGAATGGGGTGAAGCACAATCTGATTGCTCTCCCTTTTTATAAAGATTTTGATCGGCGTGGTAAAATGTGTTTTACTGCCAGCTATCTGAAGCGGGGGCAAACACTCCATATCGCTGAAAAGAAAGGATGCTGTAATGAGTAGTAACAATGTGGCCAGACGCTCTTTTTTGCAAGCCACAGCCCTGGGTTTCACGGCGTGCGCGCTTCCCGCTGGTTCTTCATACGCGAAGCGTATTGCTGCTAGCGGGAAGAAACCGAACATTCTCCTGATTATGGCCGACGACATGGGCTATTCCGATCTCGGCTGCTACGGCGGAGAAATAGAAACGCCCAATCTCGATACGCTTGCCAGCCAGGGGGTGCGGTTCACCCAGCACTACTCCACGGGACGCTGTTGGCCGTCGCGGGCCAGCATCCTCACCGGCTACTACGCCCAGCAGGTCCGACGCGACAATCTGCCCGGCATCCAATGGGAAGAAAGCAAACGTCCCGATTGGGCGCCGCTTCTGCCCCGCATGATAGGGCAGTGCGGCTACCGCTCCTATCACTCCGGCAAGTGGCACATAGACGGCGCCCCCGAAGCGGAAGGATTCGAAAGATCGTGGGGGCGCCATAAACACGGGTGCGACTGGGACCGCTTCTTCGATTCCGAACAGTGGAAGGAGGGCAACTATTCCGCGCCGGTTGAAAGGGGGCAGCCCTATTATTCGACCGTTGCAATTGCGGACCATGCCATCGCCTGCATGAAGCTTCACCAAGAAGACCATGCCGATAAACCGTTCTTTCAGTATGTGGCCTTCTACGCGCCGCATTTTCCGCTGCACGCTATGCAAGAGGATATCGCCCCCTATCACGATGTATACAAGGTTGGCTGGGATGTGATCCGCGAAAGACGCCATGAACGTATGCGCAAGATGGGACTGGTCAATTGCAAACTCTCCAACATGGACAAGGAGACAGTTTCACACTGGAGCCTGAGCGACAACGAGCTGCAAGATATATACGGGGACGGAGAGGTGAGCCATGCGGTTCCCTGGGAAAGTCTGACCGAAAAGCAGAAGGAATTCCAAGCGAGCAAAATGGCTGTCCATGCGGCCATGATAACCAGGATGGACCATGAGATAGGCCGTTTGATAGACCAGCTGAAAGAAATGGGGGAATACGAAAACACCCTTATACTGGTAGTCTCGGACAATGGCGCCAGCGCCGAATATGTACACAGAGGCGACGGACATGACAAGGAGGCGCAGATGGGGTCCGCACAATCGTACGCCTGTCTGGGGCCGGGATGGTCTACTGCGGCGAACACGCCGTTCCGTTTGCACAAGAGCTGGAACCACGAAGGTGGAATCGCCTCGCCGCTGATCGCCCACTGGCCGCGAGGGATAACGGCGCAGGGTGACCTTCGTCACGATCCCACCCATTTCATTGATATCGTTCCCACCGTGCTTGATCTTGCGGGCTGCGAAGGCAAAGATGATCGGCCAGGACTCAGTCTTGCGCCGGCCTTTGAAAAAGACGGGGCAATACATCATGAATATTTGTGGTGGTCGCATGATAAAAACCAAGCCATTCGCATGGGCGACTGGAAATTGGTGATGGGGAGAGGACGTACCGGACTTAAATGGGAACTGTTCAATCTGCAAAACGACCGTTCTGAGTCAACCGATCTGGCTGGCGAATAGCCCGAGAAGGTTGAGGAGTTAAAGCAGAAATGGAATGAGGTGGCCC
>SLFT01000301.1 GCA_007124105.1 Candidatus Hydrogenedentota bacterium
GTAATCTGAATGGCAATGTGTGTCATGACTGCTCTCCATATTTTTTTTTCATCTGGTCGTCGTATTGTTCAATAGTTTCCGGGTTTCGGGAAGATACACGCGCACCGTCATTCTTATCACGTTCATCTTTAAGATGTTCACCTTGGTTCTGAATGCGTTTCCAGAGGACACCGGTTACAGGAACAAGAAACAATAAGCTTAAGACAAATAAAATCCAGCCCAGCCATTGAATCCAACTGCTGCGAAGAAATACGCCGACGCTATTGGCCATTTCGATTAGTGGAGACCTCGCGGCAGCTCGCTCTTCCACAGGCAGCATATAAATATAAATCAGATGCGCCGAGAAAAACATACCCAGTAACAAAATGAAGTACTTGTATGGTTTTTCACGGAAAATCGCCTGTATTAATTTGGCTGCGCCATACCGAAAAATCGCGCCTCAACTTGCAAGCGCTTCCGGCGGGATTTGTTCCTTTCCTGGTGATTCGTTTTCCATACGCACCCTTCAACGATCGTAATCCCAAATAGTATAGTATGCGGCAGGTTGTGATGCAAAAAATTGTAACTGTCTGGCAAGCATAACAGGTTGAAGCCGTCGTGGGCTCTGAACAACTGTCATGCCCGCTTTCACGGGAATGACGGCCACGCGCTGTGATTATGGCGTGTTATGTAACCTGCCAGACAGATACAACCTTGTTTCTTATCGCCGTTGGGGCTAGAATACAACACAGACCCTTAGCCCGGATATTTCACCAGATTTCTGTTGCGCCTGCGAATCTTACACCATCTCAAGCACTTTGCTTGCCCGCTGACTTCGACGTGTCCCGACACGCTGTCAGCTGGCGACCTGCGCAAAGCACTTGATCTGACGCAATCTTCGCAGGCTCACGACGAAACCTGGTGGCATATCTGGATTAGCGATCAAAGGATTCCGGATACGTGAGCGATAATTCCTCAATTATTCATAAGTGCCTCTTTATTGATCTGGAGGTTGCCCCAAAAAGCGGTCGCATAAGAAAATTTGCGGCTATTCGCGGCGACAGCCAGGCTCAACCGCTTACAAGCGCCGGCAACAACATTGAAAGCGCGTTGCGCGCTCTTGATGATTTCGCCGGGGGCGCACAGTTTGTTGTGGGTCACAACATCATCGCCCATGACCTTCCGCACATCAAGGCGGCCGCGCCACAACTGCGTCTTTTGCGGCTTCCGGCCATAGACACACTACGACTCAGTCCCCTCGCTTTTCCACGCAACCCCTACCATCGCCTTGTCAAGCACTACAAGGACGGCACGTTGCTTCGTCAAACGCCCAACGATCCCGAGCTTGACGCGCGACTAAGCCTGGTCTTATTCGCGGAAGAAGAAGCGGCCCTTGCCAAGGTGCGCGCCAGCAACCCAGCGCTGGGCGCGGCATTTCACTGGCTGTTTTCCCGACACGCGAGCGACCTCGGGTTTGCCAGTTTTTTCGACGCTGTCCGCGACCAATCCTGTCCCGCCGATACAGAGGGACGCGCAGCAATAAATGCATGCCTCCGCGACGCCGCGTGTGTGATGGGCGCAAGCCAGATATGCGAAGCGCTTCCAGGCAATGAGTGGCCCCTCGCGTTCAGTCTGGCCTGGCTGTCGGTGGCTGGCGGCAACAGCGTGATGCCGCCCTGGGTGCGCCATGAGTTCCCAGAGGCGAAGCGCATGGTCCATGCCCTGCGCAATACCCGGTGCGACGACTTAGCGTGCAAATGGTGCGCCGCTCATCACAATCCCCGGCGCGTACTCGAGCAATGGTTCGGTTTCCAGGAGTTTCGTCCCCAGCCTGCCTGCGACGACGGGCGCTCGATGCAGGAAGCAATTGTAGAGGCGTCCATGCGCGGCGAGCATGTTCTTGGCATTCTGCCGACAGGCACGGGCAAGTCCATCTGTTACCAGATTCCCGCCTTGTCGCGTTACGAAAATACAGGCGCGCTTACCATTGTTATATCGCCGCTGGTGGCGCTCATGTCCGACCAGGTTCATGGCCTTGAGACGCGAGGCGTTGTTTCCTGCGCCGCCCTGAACAGTCTTCTTTCGATGCCGGAGCGCGCTGATGTACTGGAGCGGGTGCGATTGGGCGACATCGCCATATTGCTGGTGTCCCCGGAGCAGTTGCGCAATAACGCGTTCCGGCGCGCGGTGGCGCAGCGCGAGATTGGGGGCTGGGTTCTTGATGAAGCGCACTGTCTCTCGAAGTGGGGGCAGGATTTCCGGACGGATTACCGCTATATTGGACGTTTCATCAAGGAATCCGCGGGCAATGAGGCGTTGCCGCCGGTCTTATGTCTCACAGCCACGGCGAAACCCGATGTGGTGGCCGACATTCGCGGCTATTTTCTGGGCATGTTGTCGGTGGAACTACGCGTGTTTAACGGGGGCGCAAGCCGTGAGAATCTTGCCTTCATGGTGGTTGAAACCACGCCAGCGCATAAACTCGCTGATATCCACCAACTGCTCGAGGACAGCCTGGGCGATGAAGGGGACGGCGGCGCCATTGTGTATTGCGCCACCCGCAGCAAAACAGAGGAGATGGCCCGTGCGCTGGTTGGCATGGGCTGGGCAGCGGCCCATTTTCACGCAGGGCTGCCGCCTGAAACAAAGAAAAACACCCAGCAGGGGTTTATCAGTGGCCAAGTACGCGTTATCGCGGCGACCAATGCCTTTGGCATGGGCATTGACAAGCCGGATGTGCGCCTGGTCGTCCATGCCGAGATGCCGGGCTCGCTCGAGAATTATGTGCAGGAGGCGGGCCGCGCCGGCCGCGACCAACTGCCGGCCCGCTGTGTTCTGCTGTACTGTGAACAGGACATAGAGAAGCAGTTTGGGTTAACATCTTATTCGCGCCTGCCGATTCATGAAATTCGCGCTGTGTTGCGCGCACTGCGCAGAATGGCGGGTAAACATCGTCCGCCCGACATTGACGCCGAAGTGGTCGCCACGTCCGGGGAAATCCTTGACGAGGACAGGGAGCAAATGTTCATGCGCGATTCCGCCACGGACGACACGCGGGTACGCACTGCCATCTCCTGGCTCGAGGAAGCGCGATTGGCGCAGCGGGACGAAAACCGGTACCAGGTATTTCCCTCTTCACTGCGCATTGTCAGCCGTGAAGAGGCGCGAGCGCGGCTCGCTGAGGTAACGATGCCCTATCGCGGTCAATTGCTGGCCATAGTGACGCTCTTACTCAGTGCCGACGCCGACGAGGGCGTGACCACGGACGATCTGATGGGCGCATCACGATTGTCGTCGTCAAACGTGGCGCGCGCGCTGCACGACTTGGAAAAACTGGGCGTACTTACCAATGATTCGGCATTGACTGCCCTGGTTCATGCGGGCGTGGAAAACAGTTCAAATAAGCGGCTTGATACCGTCATCGCGCTTGAAACTGCGCTCATAGCGCTGCTCCGCGAAACAGCGCCTGATCTTGTGAAGGATACTTCCTCGGTGCTCCATTTACGTCGTGTTGCGCAACGTCTCAAGGACGATGGATATACGGAAGCGCTTCCGGATACGCTCTATCGGTTGTTGCGTGGGATTGCCGCGGACGGACGTTCCGAGAACCAGGGCATTGGCAGTCTACGCCTACGCAAGATTGACTCGGAAACCCTTGCTGTGACGCTGCAGCGCAACTGGGAATCGTTGCGGAAGACCGCCGCGTTGCGCGCGTCCGCCGCACGGGCGCTGTTAGCCCATTTGCTGACGTGTATCCCGCGGGACGCGCGTGGAAACGATCTGATTGCGACAACAACCCTGGGAAAACTGGCAGCGGCTATAGAAAATGACCTCGAATTGCGTTCCCAGGTCAGGGATGTGCCAGGAATTGTGGAGCGCAGTCTCTTGTGGATGCATGAGCAGGAAGTGATGCGTCTTGGCAAGGGCATGGTTGTGTTTCGTCCAGCGATGACCATCAAGGTGGCGCCTGGCAATACCCGCTTTACACGCGGCGACTATCAGGAACTGGACGATCATTACCACGAGCAGATCGTGCAGATACATGTGATGGCCGAGTATGCGAAACGGGGGCTGCAGACCATGCGGGACGCCATTCAAATGGTTGCCGATTATTTTACAGTCAGGCGGGAAGATTTCTTCGGACGCTGGTTTCCACAGGCCGCAAAGCGGCTGTCCCTGCAGACTACCGATTCTTCATGGGCGGCCATTGTCAAAACCCTTGATCGCGGACAGCGCGCTATTGTCAAAGACGAACGCAAACAAACCAATGTGCTGGTACTGGCAGGGCCGGGGTCGGGAAAAACACGCGTACTGGTGCATCGTATTGCCTATCTGATCCGTGTAATGCGGGAACACTCCCGGGGCATCCTTGCGCTCGCCTACAACCGACACGCCGCCCTGGAAATTCGGAAACGGTTACGCGCCCTCATTGACGACGACGCCAACGGCGTGACCGTGCTTACCTGTCACGCGCTGGCCATGCGGCTCGTGGGCGCAAGTTTCGTCGAAAAATCGCCCGACGACGACACTTTCACGGCCGTTATGGAAGACGCCGTGCGTTTGCTGCGTGGCGACGGGTTGCCCCCGGACGATGCGGACGCGCAACGGGAGCGGCTGCTGGCGGGGTTCCGATGGATACTGGTGGACGAATACCAGGATATTGAACACGCGCAATATGAACTCATTGCGGCGTTGGCCGGGCGTTCGCAGCAAGACCCCGAGAAACGCTTGTCCTTGTTCGCCGTGGGCGACGACGACCAGAATATCTACGGCTTCGCAGGCGCGTCTTCTCAGTACATTAAACAATTCCAGCAAGATTATCAGGCCAAAATCAATTACCTTACCGAAAACTATCGCTCCACGGCGCATGTGATCACCGCCGCGAACGCGCTCATTGTCCGCGCCAGCAACCGTATGAAAGCCGCGCATCCCATCACGATAAACGAGACGCGAAAACGCGCGCCTGCCGGCGGCGTCTGGGAAACACGCGACCCCGTGGTTCGAGGACGCGTACAAATACTGGAGGTCGGCCCGTCCGTTGAGGCCCAGGCGGCCATGGTCATGGAGGAACTGTTGCGGCTGGCCGCGCTCGATCCCGCCTGGGACTGGCGTAATGTAGCTGTTGTCGCACGCCAATGGCAGTTGTTGAATCCAGTGGTTGCCTTCTGTCAATTACACGGCATACCCGCCCAGCGGGCCGACAGCGATATGCCGCAGTTCTGGCGGCTGCGCGAAACGCAACATCTCGCCCTGTGGCTCAGCGAACGAGACGCGCAACCCCTGACTCACGAAGAATTGACAACCTGGTTCGCGTCCCGGGACGGCGGTCCCTGGTGGGAATTGCTGCTCGAGGCCGGCGAACAGTATCGCCTGGAATGCGGCGACGCGGCGTTGCCGGCGGCCCATTTCCGGGAATGGCTGGCAGAATGGGGACGCGAAATGAGGCGGCAACAACAGGGCCTGTTGCTCCTCACGGCGCATCGGGTCAAAGGGCTCGAATTTGATCACCTGGCCGTCCTGGACGGCGGCTGGAACAACCGCGATCAAGACGAGGATGTGGACGCCGCGCGTCGTCTCTATTATGTCGCCATGACCCGAGCGCGGCAAACGCTGCTTCTGGCGCGTCAAGGGCAAAAAAACAGGTTCCTCGGCGAGATGGCGCGGCTGCCCGCTGTCGCGTGTCGTACCGCGCCGCCCATTGCAGCCTTGCCTTCCTGCCTGATGCGGCGTTATGAAACGCTTACTCTCGGCGATGTTGATATCGGGTTTGCCGGACGGTTATCGCCACGGGCGCCTATTCACAAGGCACTGGCGCAGTTGCGGCCCGGAGATGCGCTGGCGTTTGTCCAGGAAAAAGGCAAGTGGCTGCTGCAACGCGACGGGCTCACGGTTGGACGGCTGGCGAGCAGTTACACGCTGCCGGAGGGCATGCGTTGTATCGAAGCGCGGGTACATGCTGTACTCGTGCGGTTTCGACACGATGGCGAACCGGCCTATGCCGACACAACACGTTGCGACCAATGGGAAGTATTGCTTCCTGAACTTGTTTTCGCGCCGGATGATACGCGCGCGGAACCCGCCGCGCCGCTTGTTGACAACGCTGTATTGTGAACCAACGGGCCTCGCCGAAACATGCTTGCGGTCAGAGCGGCCTCGGAAGCGATGGAGTCAGGATTACCCGCTGTTCATGGTTGTTTCATCTTTACCAGACGCAGCATGGACGGCTCGGGTATATCGCCTTCCCGGGGACGGTCGCGATGCTGCGGCAACGTTTCCCATTGCAGAAAGTAGCTGATGCCGGGTTCGGGCGCGCGTCCGCTGTCGTTGGCGCGGCGTATGCCCATGCCCTCGAAATCAGATTCCACCTTGGATAATTCCGGCGGATAGGCGGGCGGCAATTGGATCGGTTCAATAATGCTGAAATCTTTTTCGTCAAGCAGCCAGGCGCCGCCGCCGTATTTCTTGTGAGAATAAGTCTGACGCAATGTACCTTCGCCATGCACGGAAACGCCAGACAATCGAATCTCGAAAATAATGGTGCCGCCGCCGCTGAATTCCCATCGGTAGTCCCAGTCGCTGGTCTGGTAAATGGCCCAGTTGCCGTCCTCAAAGCGAGCGTTGTAAATCTGGGTGTTGCCCTCTTCGTCGAACTTGTGATAACTGACCACGGGTCTTTTCCCGGAATCAAAACCCAGGCGCGTATTGCCGTTGATGATGCCGCCGTTGACGGGTACGGGGTCCACAATATCCCCTGTTCTCAGGGTAATGGGAAGCGGTATGGCTTCGCCCGCGGCGGTTTCCCAGTGTATCAACTCGTCGCTCACGGCGTAGGACAGGTTGTTGTTCGATTCGCAACCGGGATGAACGCGCCATACCCAACAGATATGAAAACGGTTATCAGGCCCTTTCACGGGGCCTATGATGTAAGCGTTCTGGTTGCCTTCGCCGCTGACAAAGGGCTGGTCATGAAAGCGCCGCCACTGTTGCGATTCCGGATCGTAAACGTTGTATATCTCTTCGCCGTCGCCGCTGCCTCCGTCTCGATAACAGAACAGCAACTCGTTGTTCGCGCCGCGCAGGAATTTTGGATAGGTGACCCGCGCTTCCCGTTCGCCCACCATTGCGGCGCGTTCGAGCGTAGTGATATCAAGAGGCGTCGTGGTGCGGAAATAAACCAGCGGGGTACAGTGCATGTTTCCGGCGAGGTGAATGTGATCGTCGTCGTCAATGGTCATGGTGATGGAATTATGGCTGTCCCATCCCAACGTTTCCGGCAATCGGTGAAAGAGCCAGTCGTCGCCGTCAAGACGGCGTCTGCCCACCGTCATTTGGCGTGAACCGTCGTAAAAGGCAACGAACTGGTCTTCTTTATGGGTATGCAGATGGAACCCGACGGGATGTCCCGCCCAGACGGGCATGATGTCCATAATATCCACTGCCTGTGGCGCGGCTGTCAATATCAGTACAAGTAGACAAATGCAGTGCATGAGTACTCCTTTCATATTGCTGTTTCAAAGATTAAAAAAAACGCCGGCGGGGCGCCGTATATTTTGTTGCCAGGCGCCTCAATTCTGAGGTTCCGCATCGTATACCACTGTCTGAAACGCGTCCAGACGAAAATCATGGGGGCTTCCAGCCATGATCTCCAATACATCCGTTCTTTCCAAGTCGGACATGGGCGTTGTCAGCCGGAACTTTTTCGCTGTCCCCTGCGGCAGTTCAAAGGCGCTGCCTATGTCAATTTGTATGCTCGCCGACTTGTCGTCGGGATTACGCAGCACCAGGATGCCTTTGCGCGGCGTCCAAGAGGCCCAGCCGTAGATCTGATGTTCGCCCGGATCGCCTCCAATCCAGTGGGTGTCCACGAGCGCATCCGCATTGGCCCGCGACCATTGCGCGCCCGCAGCCAGTATGTCCCACTGTTCCACCGTCAATCGCTGTGGGGTAATATACAGTTCCTGCAAGTTCGTACCGCTGCCGAAAAAAGACCATACTTCATCCGCGAAATCCCTGGGATCATCGTCCATCAATCCGGCGGGACCGTGCGTACCATGGACTATCCCCTGCGTCATAAGAGAATTCAAAGGATACAACGGCCCTTGGAGCACAACATTCCGATAGGTGTGCGTGTCCCTGTAATTAATCCATTGCTGTCGTTTTGAACCCTTGCCGCTGAAGTCCATATCCTTGGAACAACGCCAGGTGTTGTCGGCGTGCCACAGAAAATAAGGGGTGCTCCATGTACCTGTTGTCGCGCTTATATACAGGTCGGCGTCAATCTCACGCAATTCGCCCGCCAGCCGCATTAACGCCTCGATGTCTTCGAGAAATTCCTCGCCGCCGACATGGTTGTTGCCAGGACCCATACCGTCGAATTTGAAAAAGTTCACACCGTGTTCCTGTATCATCTCCACGCAGATTTCATGAAACCGCTCATAATAGCGCTCGCCTGCCAACGAAAAACCGTTGCGGTTAATCTCGAAGCCCTGCTCCGCGCCGAGTTGCAGGCGTTGCTTTCGGGCGTCATCATAACCGCCGAAAGGCGACAGCCATACGCCCAAAGCAGAACCATACCCTTGGGCTCTTTTCTTGAGCGGCGTAAATCCTTCCGGGAACCCGTCGTGAAATTGCCACAAGGTAGCGTTGTCATCCCAGCCGTCGTCAAAAACGAAGCTGTCCACATGTACGCCGCGTTTCTCAACCAAAGCGCGCGCCATTACTTCTATGGCGGCAAGCGCTTCGGCCTCGTTAAATTTCCTATCGACCCAGGCAATATCGTACCAGGAATTGTAATGGAGAAACTGACGGTATGGACGGGCGCGTTCGCGTTCCACATAGTAGAGGAAGCCGCGACGCCGCTGTCCTGGCGGCGTAACCCCCATTACGGACGACAAGGTCAGCGCGCGGCCAGCAGCCAGCGCCTCGCCCCGTCGCAGAAAGCACGAAACGCGATTATTCGTCACTACACTCTCCGACATGGGATGCTCGAAGGCGAAAAATAGCGTGTCCGCTGTTACCGGGGCGCCCTGCGTAACGCCTGCCACAAGCGCGCCTTTCGCATCCAGGCTGATCAGGGTGAGTGTGTCAATATCCAGCTCCTGGTCTGCGGGCATCACCGTAATACGCTGTATAACATAATTGGATTCATCGCGCAGGTCGGCTTCCCACGCCACCGAAAAAGTACTGTCAGGTGAGCGCAAGACGGCGCTGACCCGAACGCCCCCGTATCGTTCGGCGCCCCTGCGCGCCTTGTTGTGGCCGACTATGGTTTCGCTTTCCGGCTTCTTCGACAACGTGAACTCCGATGCCTTGAGCATTTGGCCGTCTGTCAGACCAATGATAAACACCTCCCCATTTTGCGCTTTATTTTCCGACCCGCCTGTTTTGTCGGTAAAGGACACAAACCGAAGTCTGTCGCTTTCCAGACGCCATTTCGCTGAAAGCGCTTCATTTCCAAGGGTAATCGTGTCTTCCGACAACGCAACCACAGCCTCACCGGGCGACTCGCCGGGGTAACACAACAGATGGGTTTCTGCGACAGCAGGCATACCCGACAACATATAGAGGCTTATAACCAATCCAGTAAACATGGTTCTGTTCTCCTTTGTGAATAAGTACCTGCGCTTTTTCCGAGACTTCGTACCATGCCTGTTTGTGTTCGGCCAGGGCAACTATTTAGCCTGTACTTTTTGTACCACGGATGGACACGGATGCGATTGGGCGCCCAGGCCTTTCGTTCAGCACACTATTCTATATGGGCATGACGCGTCACCTTTACAAAACTTTTTAGCCGACCCGGGTTAAACACCGGACACAGGCATTGAAGTAACGGCGGCGGCGGCCAAGTCTTACACGGTTCAGGCACATCCGATAATGCCCGACAACACCTCTGCAAAGCAACATTTCAGATCAATCACAGCATTTTTCGGCCTTGCTCCCTGGAATTTGCTACACTGTTGCGAACAGATAATAGTGGCCGTAAAGGTCTCTCATCGGAAAAGGATGCGTTCCCAATGGATAGACGATGTTTTTTTGTGAATAGCGCCATTGCCGGCGCGGCTGCTGCAACGTTTGCAGAAAACGGAGGAGACGCATACGCCGTGAATGGACACCCCCTTCGCGCATCCGATTCCGAGGACAGCAAGGACGCCATTGCGGCAGCCCCCCTGTTTTGCGCGCATGAACATTGGGGCAGCCTGGATGCGCTGGGCGCGACGTCAGAGGGCTTCCGCGCCGATATGATCGCAGGGGCCGTTCCCGTACGCGACGCGTCCGTCTGGGATATTGTGCTGGACCCGTATTTTAACGGTTGGTTGTTTGCCGCCGGACACGATGCTCACGGCCAGGCGCGCACCCGTGGATACGACAGCGTTAACGATTGGTGGCGCGCACAGCCGGAACAGGTATTAACCTTTTTCGAGACGCCGCTGCGCCAACAGCATTTTACCGGCGCTTTCCAGTGTATTCGGCAGGGTATTTCCCTGTTGCACGGCGTTGATATCCTCGAGGCGTCTCTTGATGTATGGGAAAAAGCGGACGCCGCTGTCAAAAGCGCGTACAACAACCTGTTTCCCTGGTACGGGCGCGCCTTGACGCGCATGAACGTCAGTGAAGTTATCCGTCCCGTACATCCCGAATTTTTTCTGGATAGCGAAGCGGATGCGGAAGCGGAACGCGCTGTAATGCGTCCCATCATGCGGGTGGACCCGCTACTCGAATTATGGCCCGCCGTGTGTCCGCGCCGCGACCGACTGGCCGAAGCAACAGACATCGAACCGCGGGACGCGGCGTCGTGGCGCGCGTTCATTACCGCGCTCTTTGATTTGGCCGAGGCGAAGGGCAATGTGGGCATCAAACAATTACAGGCCTATACGCGGTCGCTTGATTTTGTCCGCCGCGCTGACGCCGAGGTTACGTTTTCTGGTGATTTGAACGACGCCGAGAAGCGCGTATTTCAAGACTGGGTCATGCACCAATGTTGTAGTCAGGCCCATGAACGCGGTTGGCCACATCAAATACATACGGGCACACATAACCTCGCTCAATCGTCGCCGACGCCCCTGGCCGCGCTGGCGGCATGTTATCCAAGGATGAATCTTGTGCTCCTGCACTGCTGGCCTTTTCTTGAGGAAGCGGCTTTTATGGCGAAACATACGCCAAATGTGTATCTGGATGCCTGCTGGCAGACCGTGTTGAATCCCGCCTTTCTCGAACAATCCCTCTCCCAATGGCTTGGCTATATGCCTTCCAGTAAAGTGATGTGTTCACAGGACGCCACCAGCGTCGAAATGGCCGCCGGTTCCGCTGCCATCACACGCGAACTTCTTAGTCGGACATTGACAGCATTGGGGCGCGCCTGGAGGATATCGCCCGAATCCGCGCGCGCTTGCGCCGCAGATATCCTGCACAATAATGCAGTGGCCGTGTATGGCGTGGGGACACTTTACGAACCGCGGGGAACAATGTTGTGAACGTGCTGTCTGCCATAGCCCGCCCCCGCCTGTCAGAGGACTGGCATCTCGCCCTTAAAAACCTGTTGCTCCCCATGTATTGCCGGGCATGCGGCGCGCGTTTGTTAACCGAGGAAAACTGTGTGTTCTGTCCCGATTGCTGGGAAAGCAGCCCGCGCATAGAACGACCGTTTTGCGACCGTTGCGGCAAACCGCATGTACGTATAGTTGGTCTGGGCGCATTGTCGAATTATCCGTGCGCGGACTGCCGTGATAAACCGAACCGCCATATTCGCCGCGTATGGGGCGCCGCCTATTATGACGGCGCTGTGAGCGCTGCCATTCGTCTGTTCAAATTCCAGAACAAGCGTTTGCTCGCGGAACCACTGGCTGCCGTGATGGAGGAATTCGCCTGCCGGGAAATGGCCGACGAAACCTATGAGCTGTTAGTTCCGGTACCGCTGTATCACACACGGCTACGCGAACGCGGGTTTAACCAGTCCTTGCAATTGGCTTGTCTTTTACGCGAGGCCTTTCCAAGCGCGGAGGTTGACCAATCACTTCAGCGGATACGCCCCACTTGCGCGCAGAGCACCCTCACCAGCGAGCAGCGCGCCCGAAATGTACGCGGCGCCTTCGCCGTACAAGGCGACGCTATAAAAGACAAGCGGGTACTGCTTATTGACGATGTAATTACGACGGGCGAGACCGCCACTGAATGCGCGCGCGCACTGAAACGGGCAGGGGCCGCGGCTGTTGACGCCTTTGCTGTAGCGCTGGCGTGTCCCATGCCCAATTTCGAGCTGTGAGCTGAAATATCCGTGCGCGTCACAAGAGCATCTCTTTGGTAC
>SLFT01000404.1 GCA_007124105.1 Candidatus Hydrogenedentota bacterium
AAATCGGTTTGATACAGTTGCGGTATGGGTAAATACAACTTCGTTTTTACTCTGCGAAACAAGTTCATACGGTTCTGTGTCAATACATGCCGGCGTTTGCCAATGCTCGAGATCAAACGGGGCGCCTTCCGAAAAAAATATTGAAAACTGCCCGCCTTCCGGTCCCATCCAGAACCTGTCTTCGCCTCCAAAAGCATTGATATGCGGTTGGAATTCACCGGAAGCAATGAGTTCGGAGTTGATCCAGCCAAAACTCTGTCCCTCGGGTCCGGTCGCGGTACTGGTCATGACGCGTCCCTGATAAGCGGGAACCACCGCCACTTGCGCCATGCCATCCTCACTTTCCAGAACAATCACCTCGACATATTTTGAAAGAAATTCCACATCTTCCTGGAAAGAGGACGCGCCCGCGCCAGAAACAGGAACAACTATAGCCGCGCAAACAATAAACAGCAACCACATCATAGCATCTTCTCCTCATAAAAAAGGTAAGGCCAGGCAAACATCTGCGTAATCACAAGTTGTCTGAATAAAGGAAACCTACTTACTGTGTTCAGCCTAACATAAATATGGCGATTATCACAAACAGCAACCACCTTGTCTGGCCCTTGCCCATGACATAACATAACGTGACATTGCTAGCCCGGATAGTTATGTTTTGTAAACTGCTTTCGACTATCAATCGGGATACGCCATCACAAGTACCGTAATACTTGGAGACCATCAACTATGATTACTTGCATGAAAGCGCAACCCTGTGCTACATTGACTTCGATACGAAGAGTTTCCCGCATGGTGATTGCTGGTAAAGCGCATAATTTTACCCAGCGGGGCAATACAATAGTCATGAACAGGGATATTCTGATAAGCAAAGAGCGCGCGAAACTGGCGCCCGAAAAAGGCAACACTGGTGGGATACGCTTATGAAATCCTCGTTTTTTTACGCGACTGTATTTCTCGTTAGTTGTGCTGTATTCATGGATGCGGCAGCGACCCCTTATGATGCAAATACGCCGCCAGCTGTAACAATAACGCTCGAAACAGACGGCGACGGCGAAATCACACCCTTTACCGGTTCTTATTATATGCCGACTTTTGATGCCGGTGAATGGCGGGCATGGGTGCGGCATGGGGCGCCGGACAATCCGGAGGACTATTGCGCCGTGCATATACTCGAGGATGTTACCGCCATACCTGCTGATGAATGGGTATTTTTGCATTGGGAACTGGAAGCGGGAAGCCATGCAGACATACGGGATTTTAGCGACGTCAAAGTGGGCCCCGGTTTGACGCTCACAACGCCCACTTTGTCCATTCCTTTGACGCGTGATGTTACATTGCGCGCCGTGTTCGATCACAGGCCGTGGTTCACCAATATGGATTTGGTTCGCTCCCTTGAATCTTTTTTACTGGCAACCAACCAGATTAATTCCGCTGACGAATTACTTGAATTTGATCGTGGCGACGGAGGGTATGAGCAAGGAGTTTACAGTTATCACGGCAACGGCATACCAGACGTGGCTGAAATGCTGCTGGTTGAGGAATTGCTGCAGAACCCAGAGCATGTCTTCTCACAGGGTGTTTGGGCGCCGAATGTTCTTGAAGAATTCATGCGCCAGCGGGAGTTTGCCATGCGATTTTTGGGGGTCGAAGACGAGGATATGCTTAGTGCGGCGGCAGCGTATCTTACAATCGGCGGGTTGGATTATTGTTTCTGGTTGTCCGATGAAGCGCTTGGCGTTGAAAGAAACTTTAAGGGGTACGCGAATACTGCCGGTAGAAATCTTGGAGCAGACAAAAGCGCTGATGGAACCAAGTTCTCGAACCTTGAACAGTGGAAATGGGTTCTGGAAACAAGCGATTATCCGCCGATGCGGCTCGAACTCGCGCGCAAGTTCGTGGAAACTGTTTTAGACCCGGATGTTCCGCCCGCAGACTGGTCCGCCGACCCGGACCGGCAAAACAGACCGCACCGGGGCGCCTGGAATGATCCTCACATTCCAAAGGGCGATATCACCATAGGCGATGACATTGAAGCGCATGTGATTGATCCCGGTGGCGGCGCCGACCTGCCGATATCCGGCGCGACTGCCGTGCATCTGGGGCGACAAATTCGTGTCAAGTATGTCGGTGAGCCGGGTTGGTTCGATCATTGGTCGGCGCCCGGTTGTCAGCTGCATGGCGGCGCCCAGGAAGAGACTGTATTCGTTCACGTCAATCCCGGCCAACACGTTGATGTCGTTTACATCGAAGGCATAACAGTTCCCATCCCGAATTAATGAGGACAACCAGTTACATTACGGCTCTTGCAAAACCTCCCCCTCACTCGGCTTGATCCAAAATTGTATTTTGGGTCACTCTTGTACCTTATCAGTAGACGCTTCAACTGGACGCGTCAACCGAACGCACTTCCCATCAATGCGATGAATATGCGCTTTCGGAGGCCGGGCCGGGGTACGGGTGATGTTCCAATCTATGCCGGCCCGGGGGCAGTGAAAGAAACGATGACGCTGCCGTCACGGAATATGCAGAGAATAAGTTGCGGGCGATAACGAGCCGTGCGCTAATTGACGTTACTGGCCTATGCTGTATACTATTGTTCATACAAGGCTAAATTGTTACAGGAGGCTTTGCTTATGACTACACTATCGCGACGAAGCTTTTTGAAAAGAGCCGGCGCTACAGCGCCGATGCTAACAGCGGCCATGTCCGTGGCCGCAATGAAGGGAAAAGCGATGAGCAAGCCCAATATCGTGTATATTCTCGTGGATGATCTCGGCTATGGCGACCTGTCGTCGTACGGCGCGGCGGATATGCAGACGCCGCACATTGACGGCATCATGGACGCGGGCATGCGCTTCGACCGGTTTTACGCCAATAGCCCGGTCTGTTCGCCGACGCGCGCGGCGTTGTTGACGGGATGCTATCCCGATTGCGTTGGCGTGCCCGGCGTCATACGCACGCACAAGGAAAACACCTTCGGATACCTTGCTCCGAATGCCGCCCTGTTGCCCGAGGCGCTTAAACCCGCCGGCTACGACACGGCGATGATAGGCAAGTGGCATCTGGGTCTGGAAGCGCCCAATTTACCGAATCTGCGCGGTTTCGATTTTTTCAAGGGCTTCCTCGGCGACATGATGGACGACTATTACACACACCTGCGCCATGATATTCACTATATGCGCGAGAACGACCGTGATATTCACCCCGAGGGTCATGCCACGGACTTGTTTTCCCAATGGGCCGTGGACTATATACACGAACGGGAAAACGCCGACCGGCCGTTTTTCCTGTATCTTGCGTATAACGCGCCGCACACGCC
>SLFT01000316.1 GCA_007124105.1 Candidatus Hydrogenedentota bacterium
GATATGAACGTTGAGAACCCCGAGATTTATTGGCGGCTCTCACGGCCCTTTGAAGACCTGCCCGACGCGAAACCGGGCTGCGCGCCTTTGGCCAATTTTCGATTGTACGAGATGGACCAGGACGGCAATATCTCAGGCTCAGAGTTCATCGCCGAGAGCGGTTGGCGCGCCGATGCCTTGCGCGGCACGAGCCCCTTTGGAGATTCTACGTTACAGAAAATTCTCAACCAGCACCAGGGGCAGTGGCTGTGCCTCACTATCCGGGGCGCGGATGAAACAGGCAACATACAGTACTATAGCTCTTCGAACATTTTCGACCTCGAATTGAACGAAGTGGATTTTATTTACTGGCAGCAGCAGGGTCCCGGCGCAAATCCGGCCCTGGACACCTCAATTCGCCTCGAGCTGTACCATGAGCGTTACGGACAGGAAGGCGTCCGCTACCGAGATTACGGCGCCGCGACACGTGTGCCCCTGCCGCCCCTGGACGAGGCTTGCGATACACGCGTGAATGGTGATGTGGTCATGCGCGCGTTTTTCCCAACCGCAGACCAGCGCGTTGCGAACGCTTACTATAAAGGCATTGTTTGGAAGTTTTACAAGGAAGGCGTCCTTGTAGCGCGGGGGGTTGCTGACATAGATGACTATGGCGTTGCCTCTGCCAGCACCATGAACATGCTTATGGATTGCGACGAGCACAGCCTTGCCAACTGGTTGGCAGATTACGATACCGTCACTGGCAATTTTATTTTCGACTGGCGCAGTTTGGAATGGGGGCGCTTTCTTGCAGAGCCGCCGGAAGACTGCCCTGGCTTGGGCACCTTTGATTGGCGTTTGGGCGACGAAGGGAATCCACCCGATCCAGACAACCCCAATCTGCCGTCGGCGCGCCGCCGCGAGATTCGATATACGCTTACTGCACAGACTGTGGTGATTTATACGGACGGGGCAGGCGACCAGGAAGTGCTTATTGACCAATCGCCCGCAACGGCCGCGTTTTCCATTTATGTGCGTACCATGCAGGAGCGCGATGAGATGCCCATACGCGAGATGAGCCGCTAGTATCTGTGTAAACAGATACTGCGTTCAAAAACAAGACGTTATTTTTGGTATGTTGTTCACGCTTTAGCGTGCCGGGACAACATATAAACCCGTGGCGATACACGCATACCGGCGCGTCACGGACGCTTTCCGGCGAGAAAAAGATGCATAAATATCATGATACCAGGCGCAGGGGCGTTGCCCATGCCAACGTAAGTTTTCCAGGAGGTTGCCGCTCATGAAGCCCATCACGCGCGTTATGTTTACGACGCTTATCATTGCCCTGGCGATGTTCACGGCCCCCGTGGCGCAGGAGGTGAATCCCGCAGCGCCCGGCGCTGACCCTGAAAAGGACACCTGGGTGGCCAACGGTCCTGTCTGGGCTGTGGAAGGCAATGAACACGCATTGTATATGGGCGGCAATTTCAGCTTTGTTGGACCGGCCACGGGCCATGCGGTGCGCCTGAACTATGCCCACAATCCCGAGGCCGCCTCCGATTATCGTCCCAACTTTTCCGGGACGTCTCTGCCAAGCGTAAACGGCGCGGTATACGCCTGTATCCCGGATGGGAACGGCGGCTGGTTCATCGGCGGCGATTTTACGGCCATTGGCGGCGGCGGTGCGACCGTTGCCCGTAACCGCCTGGCGCGCATTACCAGCGAGGGCGCAGTTGTCCCGGATTGGAATCCAAACGTCAACAACGCGGTGTACGCCCTTGCGCTGGACGAAGAGGCGGGCATTTTATATGCGGGCGGCAAGTTTACCCGGGTAAACGGTTTGGCGACACGGGAATACCTGTGCGCCATTGACGCGGCCGTTGGTTCTCCCACATACGGCGAGGCCACATCCTGGCTCGAACCGACCGATGAGGACCCATACCCCGGCCCCAATGGTTTCGTGCGCGCCATGATCCTGGCTGTTCATCACAGCGAAGAAGAAGAAGGCGAAGGAGAACAAGGCGAGGGCGAAAAAGGGGACAAACAGGAAACGGAGCCACGCACCACCCTGTATGTAGGCGGCGATTTCACGAAGATTGGGAACGTTACACGTCAATACATCGCCGCTTTTGAAGCGAATGTTGACGCCGATCCCGAGGGATCGTATCCTTACGGCGCTCTGAATACTGTCTGGCAGCCGAACGCGAATGGCACGGTGCGCGCCATGCTGTGGGCGCCGCACCCGGATGATCCCGAATCAATAAACGACGCGCTGATTTATGTGGGCGGCTGGTTTACATCCATCGGCCACAGTGCGCGTCAGTATATTGCGGCGCTTCACCCCGATCCCACTTGGATAGGCGACGCCGCTGACTGGGCCCCTGACGCAAACAATCCGGTCTATGCGTTGGCCGCGTCGGCGCAGCGGGACGTAGTGTACGCGGGCGGCGCGTTCACGGCCATAGGCGCGGAGGCGCGTCGGTATCTGGCCGCCATTGGCGCTGACCCGGCAGCGGATGAACCGCCTGCGCCTGAAGGGGAACCCGAAGGAGAAATGGAAGGAGAAGAGGAAGGCGAACCCGAGCCCCCGCCTGTTACCTATGGCAGGGCGCTGGATTGGAAATCGGAACCCGATGACTGGGCAACGGCGCTGGCGCTGTCGCCACACGCCAGCTATGATAATGTATTGTATGTGGGCGGCTCGTTCTGGCATATCGGCGAAACAGCAGAGGAACGACATCATATTGCCGCGGTGCGCGTGGATGACGGCGAGGCCGACCCTTGGAACCCCGGCGCGGGCAACGCGCCGCTGACGTTGCTTCCCCCTGATTTCGGCAATCCAACGGTATTGGCAGCGGGCGCCTTTACAACAATAAACGGGACCGTACGCCATCATCTGGCTGCCTTTGACCTGGCCACCCACACAGCCAATAACTGGAACCCCGGCGCGGACGATACGGTATTGGCGTTGCGCGTTGCCCCATTGCCCGCGCCATACCATTGGTATCGCGTATACGTGGGCGGCGTATTCGAACATGTAGGCGGTGAAGCGCGTATGCACCTGGCCGCGATAGACGCCCATCACGCAGCCCCTGATTATCCCGCACAGTATGGCGGTGTGCTGGACTGGGACCCGCACGCGACCCGCGAGGACGACGAGCTGCCCGCCCTTGTGCGTGCCCTGGCGGTGTCGCCTGACAATACGCGCCTTTACGCGGGCGGCGAATTCACGCATATCAGAGAAAATGCGCAATCGCTCGTCGCAGCGTTTGCGCGGGGCGACGACGAAGAGTTTTTGAGTGTGCCCACCACCTGGCCGGCGACGGCAATGCCAGAGGGC
>SLFT01000265.1 GCA_007124105.1 Candidatus Hydrogenedentota bacterium
GTTCGCCGACGAACACGGTCTTGCCGTTATGCTTATCATTGCGGGCGAAGATGACACGTATGAAACGGTGACTACAGACGCGTTTGCGGCATACAAACGCCAGCCGTAAACTGGCCATCATCAAGCAGTCAGACGCTACTTTGCGGCGTTCCCAGAACCTTCATACTCACCACCACCAGCGACGCCTATAGGCGACGGTCACTATTGTCACCGCGACCGCGGCCTTCCTGCCCGAGAGCAACCAAGCCGTGGATTTTACTATTGACCAATTTGCTTCTATAATCTGCGGCATCACAGGAGACAGTAAAATGGATTTGCCAATCCGAATTGATAACAATCGAATAGCCCATTTCTGCGAGACCCATCATATAGTCAAATTGGCATTTTTCGGGTCGATTTTAACTGACCGCTTCACCCCGGAGAGTGATGTGGATGTACTCGTGGAGTTTGATCCTGCCCATATTCCCGGGATGATCCGTCTGTGCGGAATGGAACGGGAACTTTCCGGCATTATTGGACGCAAGGTTGACATGCGAACTCCCAACGATTTGAGTCGCTACTTCCGGGATGAAGTCATGAATGCGGCGATTGTGCAATATGCTGCTTAATAATGATTTGATACGGCTTCGCCACATTTGGCGGACAGCTACGAATACGGCTTTATTTCCACGCCATTGTTTTGGAGTGCGCAAGTCATACTTTCGCTTTATCTTTCGTAGTATCGTACACCTTGATTCGTTTCATTGCTATACAAGGCCCACGTAAAAAAGAAAGCGAAAGCGCAAGTATGACTTGCGCACTCCAAAACATAGGCCAATAATGGACGCGTGAAGGCAATGTCGTGTTTTTGTGATGGTAAACAGTAACAAGAAGGCATGATTTTTTGGGTAATGACAAGAATACAATTTCGGAACGAGCCCTGCTGGACAGTTACGTCTACCCTGTAATTCCGCCGCCGTTCCCGGGTTTGGCGAGCACGTACAATGCTTCCTCCGCGCGCAGGTTTGGCAACAAGTGTGTCCCGCCATCGCGGTGTAGAAAAATTTCCTTTTCGATGCCAAACCCATGCTTTTGGCAGAAGTCGCGGAAATCCTTGATGGTGAGCACGTGGCGGTTGGGTGATTCATACCAGGCATAGGGCAGGTGCCCCGTGACAGGCGCGCGCCCTTTCAACGCCAGGGTAGCGCGTACTTTCCAATGTCCGAAATTGGGGAACGAAATGATGCATTTTCGGCCAACCCGCAACATTTCGCGGAGGGCAAAGGCTGGGTTCTTGATCACTTGCAGGGTCATGCTCAACAACACATAATCAAAGGAGTTATCCGGCAGTTGCGGCAGTCCCTGATCAATGTCGCCCTGTATGGCGGAGATGCCGCAGGCAATGCATCTGATTACCTTTTCCTGCTCCACCTCCATGCCCAGGCCGACGGCGCTTTTGTTTCGCTGCAAACGGCATAGCAGTTCGCCTTCGCCGCAGCCAATATCCAGTACCCGGCTTCCCGCGTCAACGAGATTGACAATCATGTCGTAATCTACACGTTTGGGGCGGGCCAACACGCTTTCCGGAGTGGGTGTGTCCCTGCCTTCGCAAGGCTTGGGGGGGCAATTTTCGCAAATGCGCTCAGGATGAAGCGTATGCACAAGGAATCCCGATACCAGCCGGGATATCTCGTCGGTTTCAAGGAGGAAAGCGTCGTGGCCGGCATCGCTTTCCACATTGCAGTAACATACCTCGCGCCGGTTGCGGGCCAGCGCGTATACAACTTCCTGGGACATGTAGGGTGGGAACAGCCAATCTGACGTGAAAGATACCGCCAGCACTTTGGCCTTGACCCGCGCCAGCGAGGCGTCCAGCGAATCGAAGTCGGCGGCGATGTCGAAATAGTCCATTGCCTTGGTCACGTACAAATAGGTATTTGCGTCAAAGCGATTTACAAATCGTTCCCCCTGATAATCGAGGTACGTTTCCACATTGAATTCGCTTGTGAACCGGTAGCCCAGCCGGTCAGAATCACGCAAGGTACGCCCAAACTTACGCCGCATGGATTGGTCGGACAGATAGGTGATATGGGCGAGCATACGCGCAATGGCCAGGCCCTTGCGCGGGCCGGCCTCGGCGTCGTAGTTCCCATCCTGAAATTCCGAATCCGCCTGGATGGCATTTCTGCCTACCGCGTCAAAGGCAATCTGCTGCGCGCCGTTGGAATGGCTCGCGGCCAGCAACACCACCGATTTCACTGTATCGGGGTAGCGTGTTGCCCATTCGAGGGCCTGCATACCGCCGAGGGAACCGCCGATTACGCAAAGAAGCGTATCAATGCCCAAATACTTTATCAGGGCATGTTGCGCACGCACCATGTCGCCCACGGTGATTACGGGAAAGGAAAGTCCATATTGTTTTCCCGTGGCGGGGTTGATGCTCGAGGGACCGGTGGTGCCTTTGCAGCCTCCCAGAATATTCGAACAGATAACAAAATACTTGTCTGTATCCAACCCTTTGCCCGGCCCGACCATGTTGTCCCACCAGCCGGGCTTCTTGTCCCTGGGCGAGTGTATGCCGGCCGCATGGGCGTCTCCTGACAAGGCATGACACACCAGCACGGCGTTCGAACGCGCCGCGTTTAAGTGTCCATAGGTCTCATACGCAACTTCTATGGGACCCATCTTTGCGCCGCTGTCCAGGGTAATCTCCTCGGGAGGCGCGGCGAGCGATACATGCTCCGTTTTTACGATGCCTATTGTATTCATGTCATTGTCAGGTGTTTCCATAGGGCCGCTTTCCCGGCTGTTGACCAGAGCAACCAGGGGGTTTCCCGCTATCATCCCGTCCTGCTTGTCCCGTTACGCGTCCAGGGCCTGCTGAAAGTCCTCCACGATGTCCTCGATATCTTCCAGGCCAACAGAAACACGCACGAACTCGGGACTTATTCCGGCCGCCTGTTGTTCTTCGGACGATAACTGCTGATGCGTGGTGGTGGCTGGATGAATAACCAATGTTTTGGCGTCGAGAATATTCGCGAGGTGGGAAGCGAGTTTGCACTTATTGATGAATTTTACCGCCGCTTCGGAGCCGCCTTTGACGCCGAAGCCGAGTATGGCGCCCTGTCCCGCGGGCAGGTATTGTTGCGCGCGCTCGTAATCAGGATGACTGGGCAAGCCGGGGTAATTCACCCAGGAGACATTGGGGTGCTTTTCCAGGAACTGCGCTGTTGCCAGGGCGTTCTCGCTGTGGCGCGGGACACGCAAATGCAGGGTCTCCAGTCCTTGCAGGAACAAAAACGCGTTGAAGGGCGACAGGCACGCTCCCA
>SLFT01000308.1 GCA_007124105.1 Candidatus Hydrogenedentota bacterium
ACATGAAGGTGGTAATGCCTGAAAAGGGCGCGCCCAAAATAGTAGACAAAGACATCGTAACCGGCAAGAATTTCCGTTTCGAGCTGCGGGACTAATCGCATACCCCGCGCACAGCAGTATGTTTCATCGCAGGCGCGAAAGATGCCTGATGTGATATGTAATTTAAGCGTGCGGATGCGCTTCGCGATACACCTGCCGCAACCGCTCAATGCTAACGTGCGTATATATCTGCGTACTGGACAGGCTCTCATGGCCGAGTATCTCCTGCACAACGCGCAGGTCGGCCCCGGCGTCCAACATAAGCGTGGCGAAGGTGTGCCGCAGCGTATGAGGCGACACTTCGCGGCGCGTGGGCAGCGCCGTGAGAGCGTGGCGTTCCACAATGCGCTGTACGCTGCGCGTGGTCAGCGGCCCGCCCCGATGGTTCACAAACACAGTGTCATGCTCCGGGTTTCCGAGCGCGGCCCGTACGTTCAGATACGCCCGCAACGCATCAAGCGCGTACGAACCTACCGGCACAATACGCTCTTTCGCCCGCTTGCCCAATACGCGCACAGTCGCCTGATCGTAAAAGATATCTCCCGCGCGCAATCCCGTCAGCTCCGCCGCGCGCAGCCCGCACGAATACAACATCTCGATAATCGCCCGGTCCCGTTTACCCAGCGCCGTGGTCGTATCAATCGCATCAAGCAACGCCGTCATCTCCGGAATAGACAAGACATCGGGCAGCGTACGCGACAGGCGCGGCGAGCGGATGCCCTGGGTGGGATTGACGGTAATGCGCTTCTCCCGCACAAAAAAGGCGTAGGCTGACCGCAACGCCGCCAGTTTGCGCGCCGCCGTGCGCGGCGTACAACCCGCCGTTTGCGCATGGGCAAGAAACGCGCGGATATCCCGCTTGCTCGCGCGCTTCAACACGTCCAACGACGCTGGTGGACGGATGGCATCCTCATCCCGTTGCAACGCCGCAGGGCCGTTCTCTAAAAAATCGGAAAACTGGCCAAGATCGTTGGCGTAGGCCCGCAACGTGTGCCGCGAAAAATTGCGCTCCACACGCAGATAATTGAGATAACGCAATATGTCCACTGCCGACATGGCGCCTGCCTGATTGTTGTTCTTTCATTGCTCTTCGCGTGATTACTACACTGGCTCTGGTGATAATACACCACCGCCCAGTATCACAACAACAGACCGCTTCGCGTATGGGCCGCCCATCCTTGATTTGCATGGCAACAACATAGTATTGTATACTTTAGTCCCATTGACAAGGCAATTTTTTTGCGTGTCAAAGTGTATTTAACCATCACCCGTTTTCCTGTATTTTCCCTTCACACGGCAGGATGATTGCAGCGGGGAGTTCTTTCTCAACCAACTAGAGGAGCGTGTATTTTTATGGCGAAGAAAAGCGTCTATTTCTTTGGCGGCGGCAAAGCGGAAGGCAAAGGGAGTATGAAGAACCTGCTTGGCGGCAAAGGCGCCAATCTTGCCGAAATGGCCAGTCTTGGAATACCCGTACCGGCGGGGTTCACCATCACCACGGAAATGTGTACCGAGTACTACGAGAACAAGGGCAAATTGCCCAAGTACGTATACGAGGAGGCGAAAAAGGCGATGGCGAAAGTTGAGCGGGTCATGAAAAAGAAGTTTGGCGACCCCAAAAACCCGCTGTTGCTCTCGGTGCGTTCCGGCGCGCGCATGTCCATGCCGGGCATGATGGATACCGTGCTGAATGTCGGCTTGTGCTCGAAAACTATCCCGGGACTGATCAAGAAAAGCGGCGACGCCCGGTTCGTATACGACTCCTATCGTCGCCTGATCACCATGTACGCTGATGTGGTAATGGAAAAAGCCGCCGGCATCGAGCCCAAAGACGGCGAAAGCGTTCGCAATAAACTTGAACACGCCATGGAAGCGATGAAGAAAGCCAAGGGCGTGGAAGAAGACACAGCCCTTGACGTAGACGACTTGAAAAAACTGTGCGACCAGTTCAAGAAGATTGTCAAGAAGACCATTGGAAAAGCGTTTCCCGATGATCCGGATGAACAGCTCTGGGGCGGCATCAAGGCCGTGTTCCAGTCCTGGAACGGCAAACGCGCAATTTCCTACCGGCGTATCGAAGGCATCCCCCATGAATGGGGTACCGCCGTGAATGTACAGGCTATGGTATTTGGCAATCTGGGCGCTACATCGGCAACCGGCGTTGCCTTCACGCGCGACCCCGCCACTGGCGCGGACGTGTTCTACGGCGAATGGCTGGTAAACGCCCAGGGCGAAGACGTGGTCGCAGGCATTCGTACGCCCTCGCCGATTAACGAGTCCACCAAAAACGAGAGCAACAAACACCTGGATTCACTTGAAAAGAAATGGCCGAAACTTTATAAGCAGCTTCATGATATCCGCAACAAACTCGAAAAGCATTACAAAGATATGCAGGATATCGAATTTACCATAGAAGACCGTGAACTGTACATGCTGCAAACGCGAACCGGTAAACGCACCGGCGTCGCGGCTGTGCGCATGGCCGTAGAGATGAACGAGGCCAAGCTAATCAACCGCGAAACCGCCATTATGCGTGTGAAGCCTGAGCAGCTGGATGAATTGCTGCATCCGATGATTGACCCGGCAAAAGAGAAAGCGGCGACGCCCATCGCCAAGGGCCTGCCCGCAGGACCCGGCGGCGGTGTGGGCCAGGCCGTGTTCTCCTCGGAAACGGCGAAGGAATGGGCCGACAAAGGCAAGAAGGTGGTGCTGGTGCGCAACGAAACATCCCCCGAAGACGTGGAAGGCATGCGCTCAGCCGTAGCCATTCTCACCGCCATGGGCGGCATGACCTCGCACGCCGCATTGGTGGCCCGTGGTTGGGGCAAGTGCTGCATCGTGGGATGCGCCGCCGTACGCATAGACGCGCGCGCCAAAAAGTTTAGCGTTGACGGAAAGGTGGTCAAGGAAGGCGACTGGATAAGCCTGAACGGTTCCACCGGCAAGGTATATACCGGACAATTGCCCGTACTGCCCGCGCAACCGGAACGGAACAAGTTTTACGCCAAATTGATGAAGTGGGCCGACGTCGTCCGTCAAATCAATATCCGCACCAACGCCGAAAGCCCCGATGACGCCGCGCAGGCTATCAAGTTCGGCGCCGAAGGCATTGGCCTGGCCCGTACCGAGCACATGTTCTTCGAGGCGGACAGAATTATTCATATTCGTGAGATGATTGTCGCGTCCAACGAGGAAGACCGGCGCAAGGCCGTCATGAAGCTGCTTGCATTCCAGAAGAAAGATTTTGTCGGCATCTTCAAGGCCATGGCCGGCAAGCCGGTTACCGTGCGTCTGCTCGATCCGCCGCTCCATGAGTTCGTGGGCAGCCTGTTGGAAGATAAAAAAGAACTGAACGCGCTTGCCAAACATTGTGGTCTGAAACCGGCCGTTATCGAAGACCGCATTAAGTCGCTTCATGAATTCAACCCCATGCTCGGCCATCGCGGTTGCCGCCTCGGCATTGCCTACCCCGAAATCACCGAGATGCAGGTGCGCGCCATTATCGGCGCAGCCTGCGAACTCACCAAGAAGAAGGTGAAGGTGTTGCCCGAGATCATGGTGCCGCTGGTGGGAACCAAAGCAGAACTGGCCAACCAGCGCGCCATTATTGACGCCATCGCTGATGAGGTGCAGAAGAAAGAAAAGGTCAAGGTCAAGTACATGGTAGGCACCATGATTGAAGTGCCGCGGGCGGCGCTTACCGCCAATGAAATTGCCGAGGTCGCCGAGTTCTTCAGCTTTGGCACCAACGACCTGACACAAATGACCTTTGGCTATTCCCGCGACGACATCGGCGGATTCCTGCCCATTTATCTCGAGCAAAACATCTTGCCCAACGATCCCTTCGAGGTTTTGGACCAAACCGGGGTCGGACAGCTTGTTGACATGGCGGTAAAAAAAGGCCGCGACACCCGCGCAGACCTCAAATGCGGCATCTGTGGCGAACATGGCGGCGAACCGGCCTCTGTGAAATTCTGTCACCGCGCCGGTTTGAACTATGTCAGTTGCAGCCCCTTCCGCGTACCCATTGCGCGCTTTGCCGCCGCACAGGCAGCGCTTGAAACGCCGCGCAAGGCAGAAAAGCCGAAGAAAAAAAGCGCAAAGAAAAAAGCGCGCAAGTAGGTTGAAGTATCTCCTGATTTACGCCCCCGACACCTTGGTGTCGGGGGCGTTTTGCTGAAATGGCGCCGATCATTCTGTAAGGCCAATCCGGAAAAACTTGATTCCAGTGTTCACTATTGCTAAATTTGGGGGTGCGCTTATCCCTGTATTGTCAAAAGGAGCCTTTACATGAATACATTTACTGTTCTGGATTATGTTGTGCTTATCGCTTATTTTGGCGCCATGGCGGCGCTGGGACCGCTGTTTGCGAGTAAATCACGCACCACGGAAGGCTATTTCCTGGGCGACCGCTCGTTCCCCGGATGGCTTGTCGGTTTCTCCATGTTTGCCACCTCCATCAGCTCGGTTACGTTCATGGCATACCCCGGCGACGCCTTCAAGACCGCCTGGTATCGCATGACCCCGAATTATGCGCTGCCGCTGGCGGTGTTAATCGCGACCTTCTTTTTCCTGCCCTTCTTTCGCCGCGCCGGCACGGTGTCCGCTTATGAGTATCTCGAGGAACGTTTCGGCAGATGGACGCGCCTCTACGCGGCCTGCGCTTTTATCATCGGCCAGGCCATCCGCGTAAGCCTGATCCTGTTTCTCGTTTCGATACTGCTGAATCAGATGACCGGCATCAACGTGTACGTCTGCATCATTATTGGCGGCGTCATCACCTCCTTCTACACCGTTCTTGGCGGTATACGCGCTGTTTTATGGACAGACTTTCTGCAGGCGTGCGTACTATGGGTGGGCGGCATGATTTCGCTCTTCGTCATTATCAACGCCATGCCGGGCGGGCTGGGACAGATTTTCTCCATGGCCTCCGAGGCCGGAAAATTCGCAATGGCTGATCTCAATGCGGAAGGGACGCTCGAGCCCATTAAGTTCAGTCCGGATTTCACGGAAAAGACGGTGTCCCTCTTCCTGCTGGTAGGGCTGGGCAACTGGCTGGCCGAATACAGCAGCAACCAGAATGTCATTCAACGGTATGCCGCGTCCAAGAGCGCTGGTCAGGCGCGGGTTGCCATGTGGACCTGCGTCGCCTTCAGCATCCCCACCTGGGGTTTGTTTATGTTTTTGGGTACGGCATTGTGGGCCTTCTTCCAGCTCAATCCAACGCCGGAAGCGCAGGCGATTCTCACGGGCGAGGGCGGCGCCAAAGCCGAGGATATCCTGCCCTATTTCGTGATCAACTTCCTGCCCCGGGGCGTTTCCGGACTGGTTATTGCCGGCGTGCTGGCCGCCGCCATGTCAAGCCTGTCCTCAAGCATCAACTCGGTGTCCGCAGTAAGCCTGGTGGATGTATACAAGCGCCACATTGCCCCCGGAAAGACGGACAGACACTATGTTGTCGTGGCGAAGTCCATCGGCCTTGCCCTGGCCGTCTTCATGATCACCGGCGCGGCGTTGCTGCACATGCTGCAAAGCACCACCCTGCAAGACAGCGCCACTATCCTCGCCGCCCTGACCGCGGGAGGCCTGCTCGGCCTGTACTTGCTCGGTTTTTTCACCAAGGTAGGCGACGACGCCAGTATCCTGGCGGGCATCATCTGCACATTGACTTTCACGCTGTGGATGACCCTCTCGAACATGGGCTGGCTGCCGCAAGCCTGGCAATCGCCCATCCATAGTTACTACGCGGGCATCGTGGGACATGTCATCATGTTCGCTGTTGGGTTCGGATTTGGCGTACTGCTGAAATCCAAGACCGACCGCGACCTTACCAACCTCACCGTGTGGACTGGCGACGGTACGCCCATGCAGTAACCCAAAAGCATAAATGGGTTGACACTCCATAACCAGACATCCAACATGGACAACGCATCACGACAAGAAACGCGTTTTTTCCGGATCAGAAAGCAAGGCGCGCGCCGGCGTACACGTTTGTATTGTCCTGAAACTGACCGAAGAAGGTTGTCTTTTGGTCGCCCAGAAAGATGTTTGCGCCCGCTTCGACCGTCCAGTGGTCCGAGACTTTGTAGGTAACGTTCGGGCGCAGGTACGCGTCTTTGTCCGAGAGGCTCATGTAGGCGAAAAGGGATAGGATGAGATTCTGGTTCATCAGCATTTTCGTGAGCCGCAGCGTAAAAACGTGCCGGTCGCGATCGCGGGCGTTCATGAAGAAGGGAAGCGAATCCCGGTAGTTTCCATGGCGCATCATGTACTCGAGGTAGTATTGAAGGGCCGCGGTGAATTCGCGTCCTATTTCCCGCTCGTAGCCCAATAGTAAGCGAAATTCGCTGTTGTTGATAAAGGGGTTGTTGCCCCGTCGGTCCTGGCGCGAATCGTAATAGCCGAGTTCGATGTTGCCGATGCCCTGGCCAATGGCGCCGCGCAGGCTGGCGCCGTACACGCGCAACCTTGGGAACACGGCCCGGTTTGGCAGCAGTTGCATGCCCCCCGGACTCTTCCAATACCCCGAATATCCGTAAAAGGCAAGTTGGCCGTTGCCAATGGAACGGTACAGGCGCACCGCTACCTCATCGTCGCGAAACCAGCTGTCTGGCTCTCGGGTTTGTTGTTGGTTGTCCCGTCCCGCCATGCGTCGCAATAGCGGATTGTAATAGCTGAAGCGTTTCCCCGTAATGTAGCGGTCGGGATCAAAGCGCGGCGTATACACCACTTCCACGTTCATGACGTCGTTGTACCAGCCGACCCGAGCGGCGTTTGACGGCGCTTTCAGGTATTCCACATCGCGCCCGCTAAAAAAGGATATCCAGTCTTTCGGGAACATGTCGTTGATAAACAACATGTCGCCCGTACCCCATGTGAGCACCTGCCTTCCCACGCGTATATCCACCGTGTTCATGGGGCTCCAGGTCAACCGCAGCTGGCGGATGTCCAGCCGCGCCCGTTCCTCGACGGCGTCAAATACGCCATCGCCTGTAAACTCAAGAAAGGCGTTGTTCCAGCCTTTGTCCGTTCGCAGCTGGAGACGCATTTCACCGAGGGTAGCGTCCTTGGACTGGGCCTTGTCGGAAACGATACGCGATCCCGCGCGCATATCCCAGAACCCGTGGAAGTCGAGGGGCGGCGCAGCGCGTGATTCTTCCCGGGCCATCGGTTCGGCTGGTTCCGTGTCCGGCGCAAGTCCTTCGGGCAGCGCGGGCTCGTCGCCTGCGGGTTCCAAACCTGCGGGCAGGGCCGGTTCTTCGCGGGGTGTTGTGGGTTCCAAGCCCTCTGGAAGTGCCGGTTCTTCGCGTGATGTTGCGGGTTCAAGTCCCTCCGGGAGTGCGGGCTCTTCGCGTGGCGCGGCGGGCGCGAGTCCGGCGGGCAGGGGCGGTTCTGAAGCGTTTGCAACAGTGATAACGCAAAGCAACATAACACAAAGTAACAGCGCGCAACGTATTGAATGAAACATGTTCACATCTCTCCCCTTGTGCGTTTTGTTTGTTCCGTCGGTTGAGATATCGTATGGTCGAAACGCATTTTTTTTGCTGACTTACGGGGCCAATGCGTAATTCAGCACGCTAACCCGGATATTTCACCAGATTTCTGTTGCGCCTGCGAATCTTACGCCATCTCAGCCACTTTGCTTGCCCGCCTACTTCGACGTGTCCCGACACGCTGTCAGCCGGCGGCCTGCGCAAAATGGCTGATCTGACGCAATCTTCGCAGGCTCACGACGAAACCTGGTGAAATATCCGGGCTAAAGCGTGAAAAACATACATAATATCTGTGGTAACGCCGCATGCCGTACAGGTGTAATGGTGTGATTACGTTGGGCTTATTCCAAATGTTGACGCGGGGCGCGACGCATGAATCTTTCAGTGAAAATGTTTTCGGGCAGGTCAACATCGTATTCGACCTTCAGGTAATCAAGGGTGGTTTCTGTGCCCATGTTTGTGTCTTTCATTACCGCTTGGGTCACCGTGGGGTATCCCTGGAGAGTCTCCACTTTACGCGCTTCGCCGGTGCGATACACGTTGCCGTCCTTTTCGAACTCGACCTTTACGGGAATGAAGGTTGTTCTATGGATATGGGTGGTAAAGGAGTCAAACTCGACCGCGCCCGGATTCTTCGGTGTGCTCTTGATCACGTAGTAGTTGTCCGTTGTCTCGACCAGTTCATGGTCGTCCTCGAGGATGCCCCGTCCGGACACGTCTTCATAGAAGAAAGTGGAACCCACGAAACTTGTGCGCTTGTCGCCCGAGGCAATCTGACGCACCGCGTCAAGCGCGGGCAGGTAGAGCCAGCGGTTGTCGTCCTGGTCCACGTATTTCCAGACCAGGAACACCGTCTCGCGCACGTCGGCAGGCCGCTGAAAATATACATAGAAGCGCTGTTCGCCGTCCTGTTCGTCCATGTTGCGGCGCAGAATAACGAACTCCCGTTCACGGGTGTTGCCCTGTTGGTCGGTAATGGTCATGGCGACGCGCGCTCGTCCATCGTCGCCCTGGTAATAGGCGACATGGTTTGACTTACGCACAATCTCGTCCGCGTCGGGCGTGTCCGCGGCATGGCCGGGCATGGCAATGAAAAGCGCCAGGATCACCGTCGCTGACAGGCATGTAATTTTTTTACGCATGTTCTGTACCTCCTGAATCCAGGTTGTTGCTTATAACGTCCGCCGCGAACGTCGCGGCGTTTGGTGTACAATCGCGAATAAACAATGCTTTTCGTGCGTTGTTGATTCATTAGCATGCCGGGTTGCGCTCGTAAACTTGAGGTGATGTGTTCATACCAGCACGCTAAGGCGTGAACAACATACAATTAACTCCACAATAGCAATTGCCGCTTGCATACAGTATATCAAACATCTGGCGCGTCCTCTTTATTCGCTTCCTCGTCGAATGCCGGTCCGAGGCATTTTTGACGTCGCGACATGGCGTAACAGAAACCAGCGGCTATCAGCACGACAAGCAGGCTCACCAGGGACAATAAAGTCCACGTGGCGTTGAGCAGCTGCTGGATGTTTATTGCCACCGCGGCTGCCGCCACCGCCGCTGTTACCACGCAGGTGCCGCAGCGGCAGGTGAGCTGACAGAGACGGTTCGCCGGGAAAAGAAGCGGTTCGAGATAACGGATCAGCGCGGGAAGCAGGAACAAGGTTGCCACGCCCGACGCGCCGAGTATGGCCGCCATGAACACGCCAACCGTGTTATAGGGCACCAACGGCGCGGCCAGCAGCGGCGTGAACCCAATGGCCACCGCCGCCACGTTGCGCGTGATGGCCCGGGCGGGTTCGCCGAACATCAACGGGAAGGCGGCGGCCCAGGATTTCTTTTGCGCGTACATGTCCCGGGAGCGGGACAGGAAATGGATGGCGAAGTCAACGGCCAGTCCGAGGGTCAGCGAGGAAAGAACCGCCACCGGCATGTCGTAATCCTTGCCTACAAGACCGACCACGCCATAGATGAGACCGATGGTGACCGTCAGCGGCGCCATGGACAACAGCCCCCACAGCCCGGAGCGGAACAGCACAATCATCATGAACAGCACCACCAGGAAACTGCCCAGAAAGGCCTGCAACATGCCCATCACCATTTTCTCCTGCCAGACCACGTTGATATACGTGAGCCCAAACCACTGATGGGTCAGGCCGAGGGGCGGCGGATTCGCGGCGATATAGGCGTCCATGGCCTCCTGCACCGCTTTCATGTCCTGGTTGTTGCCGCTGGTAAGCTGTATCCACGTACTGCTCTTGCGGTAATCATGACTGATGAAATGGTAAAGGTCGTGGGGGCGATGGCTGCTTTCGTAGGTCATCAGGCATTGGGCCACGGCGCGGGAATTGTCCGGAACGCGGAAGTACGCCTCGTCCCCTTCCATCAATTCCCGATACACCGTCTTCACAATGTCCGTGATGGAATTGGATTTTCCCACAGCGCCCGTACCGGCCAATGCCGTCTGCAAATCCTCGATATAAGCCAGCGCCTCCGGCTGCTTGAACAGTTCGCCGCGCTGTCCCTCGAGGTCTACGAAAGTCTGCAACGCCTCCCAGGCGTCCACGCGCGCCTCGACGGCGTCCATATCGTCCGCATCGGCTTCCATCAAAGCGTTCAGCGCCGTATCCAGCGCAGCCTCTACGCGAACAGTAAGATGTTCGAGCAGTGTGTCCACGCTTTCGCTTTCCGTTGTCAGCGCCGGTACTGCGTCGGCAACGGCCAGCAATTCGTCGCGCCCGTTTTCGGGCATGTCCGACGCCTGGATGTGTTCGCGCATACGTTGTTCAAGGTCGGCGGCGTATGTGTCCAGGTCCTCCTCGTCAGACTCGGGCCGCAACGCCAGGTAAGCCATATAGGTGCCGCCAAAATGTTCGTTGAGTACGCGGTCGGCCACGCGGATGGGATGGGATGCCTTGAACCAGCGGGTGGGGTTGTCGTTCACGGTAATTTGCGTAATGCCATAAATGGCGATGGCGGTGATCAGCGCGGCGGCGGCCAGCACATATTTTGCCCTTGCGTACGTGAATCGGCCCACGGCGCCCAGTATACGCGCCAGCGCGGTGTCTTCCGCTTCTTCGTCTGCGTGCGCGCCCGCTGCCGCGCCGAATTTTTCGAGGGAACGTTCCGGGATAAGCATGATAAACGCGGGCAGGAAGGTCACGGTCAGGAACCAGGCGAGCAGTACGCCGATGGCCACAAAAATGCCGAATACTTGCACAGGCGGGATGGGCGTAATGGCCAGCGACGCGAAGCCCGCCGCCGACGTCAGCGAGGTGTAGAGCATGGCCATGAACAGCGAGTCCATCACATGTTCAATGGTTTTGCGGCGATCTTTGAATTGCTGATACCGGTCAAAGAACTCGGACAGAATGTGTATGGAATCAAGGATCGAGATGGGCATGATGAAAATGGGGATCATGGAACTCATGATATGGATGGTGTTGCCTGTTACCACCAGCAGGCCCATGTTGATGATGACAATGACCAGCGCGAGTATCATGGGCGCGATAATCAACACCGGCTTGCGGAAGAAATAGACCATCAGCAGGAAGATGACCAACATCGCCAGCGGCGCGGAGATAGCCATCTGCACGAACATCTCGACGCCGAAGGTGTCGTTCGCCACAGGCAGCCCCGTGATGTGCCATTCATCGTCACCCTCGAATTCCGCTATCCGGGCGCGCAGCCGCGAATACACGCGGTAACTCAAGTCTTTCGACGTCAGCGGCAGATAGAGGGCGACTGCCTTGCCTGATTCCGCCACCATCGTACCCTTCAGAAAGGGAATGCGCATTGCCTTGTCGCGTACCGCAACCGCCTCCGCCTCGGTCTCGGGCGGCGCGGGCATCAGCCATTCGAAACTGACCTCTCCCAGACCGCCCTGTTCGATGTTGTCCACCGTGGAAGGCGCGATAATGTCACGGGGGATCACGCCCGCCTGCGGATCGTCCAGGCCAATGGTCTCACCGCGCAGTGTTCGAGCGTATTCCGTCAGTTCATAAATGCGCCGCAACGAGTCCACATTGAACACACCTTCGGGATGGACGTTATTCACCACGCCCACCACCACCATCTCGTTCAAGTCAAAAACTTCTTTCATGCGGTTATGAAACACGCGCACCGGTTCGTCGCTGCTGAGCATGTTCTCCGGATCGGTGTCCACGCGCACCGGCGACAACGGCAACGCATCGGGAAACAGTGTGGGCAATCCCGCCGCAAGCAAGAACGCAACGGCAATCATGCCTGTCCCGCCGATTATCATTCGGGGATGAGAAACGCTTGTCTGGGTCAGCCAGATTCCAAATCGCATACTTCCAATACCTCATGAATGGCCGATTATGAACGGCCTGTTCCCTTCAGTTTTTTTTCGTAAGGCCTGTCTCTTGCCCCTATTATACTCGCCGCCAACGTAAATACGCTATACGTATCATTGTTCCCGGCATACATTTCCTGCCACGGGCTTATGTTTCGGACAACAATGCTGTCGGCATTTTTGTTCCCTGAATCCGTCGTCGGGCGGTTGTTTTTTCCTTGGCGTAACAAAGGGCGTAACAAAGGTCTTGACACGGGCCTCCAGCGTGTGTTATTATCACTCATACGAGGTGAGTGCTAACAGCGCTCGCTGTCGGAAAGTCAGGAAGTGCCCGGCGCAAATGTGCGTACGGGAAGTTAATGTGGTATTTGGC
>SLFT01000080.1 GCA_007124105.1 Candidatus Hydrogenedentota bacterium
AAGGCCGCGCTCGCAAAATGAATACCATTAAGCGTTGGGTCACGGATGTTTCCGAGCGTGAACTGGCGACGTTGGCGGCGTACAGCAATGGCGCCGTCATCATCCAGAATGAACCGGTACGTTACTACCCCCACGGCGACAGCGCCTCGCATCTGTTGGGTTTCGTGAACCGCGCGGGCGAAGCCAGTGAAGGCCTGGAGCTTGCCTTTGACGGGCACCTGCGCAGCGAATCGGGGGTGCTGCTGGCGCGCAAGGATCAGGGGCGTCGTTTATTGCCCTCGGGGTTGTTGGCCTATGAGGCGCCCAGGGGCGGCGAAATGGTGCAGCTGACCTTGGACATCAACATACAGCATACCCTGGAACGGGCGCTTGATACGCGTATGGAAGAAGTGGGCGCTGCGGCGGGACTTGGCATTATCATGGAAGCCCACAGCGGCGCCATACTGGCGCTCGCCAGTCGTCCTGCCTTCGATCCCAACCGTTACGACGCGTATCCCGCCGAGAAGCGAAAGAACCGGGCGCTGCTCGATGTGTTCGAGCCGGGCAGCGTGTTCAAGATTGTTACCGGCGCAGCTGCGCTTGAACACGGACTGGTGACGCCGGAGACACTGATAAACTGTGAAAATGGATCGTTTAATCCCTATGGCCACCGCATCCGCGATTTTTACAGGCTGGGTGTGGTTCCCTTTCAAGAGGCCTTCGAGCAGTCCAGTAATATCGCCTTTATCAAACTGGCGGCGTTGCTTGGCGCTGAACGCCTGGAAGAATGGATACGGCTCTTCGGTTTCGGCGAACGCACAAGTCCCGATTTCCGCTTTGAAAGCCGCGGCCTGTTCCGACCGCGCAACGAGTGGTCGCGGTTGTCCATGGGCTCGTTGCCCATGGGCCAGGAGATAGCGGTCACCATGCCGCAGCTGGCCAAATCCATGGCAGTAATTGCGAACGGCGGCTATGTAGTGCAGCCCTACTTTGTGGAACACGCGGTAACGCAGCAGGGCGAGGTAACCTATCAATATCAGGCCCCGCCGCCGCAGCGCATTCTATCCGCCGCCACTGCTAAAACCATGCAGCATTTATGCCATCAAGTGGTGCTGAACGGCACGGGCCGTGCGGCAAACATACAGGAATATCGCGCGGGCGGCAAGACAGGCACCGCGCAGATGGCGCGTACGGACGGACGTGGATACGACCCGGACCGCTACACAACAGTCTTTGCGGGATTCGCGCCTGTGGCGGACCCACGGCTGGTAGGGGTCATTGTGATCCAGGAGCCTACCAACGACAGACGGTATGGCGGTTTTGTGTGTGGCCCTGTGTTCAAGGAAGTCATGCGTGATGCGTTGATTCGTCTGAACGTTCCCGAAGACCCCGTGATTGATCCTGACGCCCCCGAAAAGGATGTGTCGCAAATGGCGGCGCGTAAAGAAAAAGACAGCTCCAAAAAGGCAACGGTGGACACCGTCCGGACGGGCAACATAAGACTTGATGTAGATACCATTGTCGCGCCGCCAAATCCCGACGACCTGGATATGAATGTGGAGGCGCTGCTAACGTCGTTGGATGGTCTTGAACTGGTAGCGCGTCGGATGGCGGTTGACCCGTCGGAACAGGCCATGCCAGATTTGCGCGGCATGACAAAGCGGCAGGCGCGTGATACATTGCAGGCCCTGGAACTACTGATGGATGCTCAGGGAGTGGGCTGGGTAATATCACAGGACCCGCCGCCCGGGGCGGCGCTTGATGGTGTAAGCTTGTGCGCGTTGCGTTTCGGGGATAGAATGGCGGTTGAAAATGATGCTGACTCGGGATGATATTTCGCGTGTTTTACGCTTATCCGGTTCGCTGCCGGAAGTCGCGATTTCTTCGGTAACGGAGGATTCACGACGTGTAACGCCGGGGGCGCTGTTTGTAGCGGTTTCGGGAGAAAAGGCGGACGGCCACGCGTACATCGGCGCTGCCCGGGAGGCGGGCGCGTCAGCCGTTCTCGGAAACAGGCCGGGTATGGTACAAGGATGCCCGTTGCCGTACATCCACCATCACAACCCCAGGCAGGCGGCCGCGTTGCTGGCCCATGCACTGGCGGGCGACCCATCGCGCACCATGTGCGTCGTTGGCATTACCGGCACAAACGGCAAGACAAGCACGACGTTTCTGATACAACGCATCTTGCAACTGGCCGGTTATCCGTGCTGTAACTTCGGCACCCTTGGCTATGATCTGGGAGATGCGCAGGTGGAAGCCGCGCATACCACTCCTTTCGGGGAAGACCTGGCTGCGTTATTCGCGCAGGCGTCGCGAACGGAGGCGCGTCACGTTGTCATGGAAGTCAGCTCTCATGCGCTGGCGCAGGAACGCGTCGCGGGCATTTCCTTCAATGTGGGAGCATTCACAAACCTCACTCAGGACCACCTGGATTATCACGAGGACATGACGTCGTATCTGGAAAGCAAGCTGAAACTATTTGCGCACGTGCGCGAGACATATAACGAAGGCGCCGGGGCGTGGCCGTGTTTCACTGTGGTAAATCAAGAAGATGCGTACGCGTCCCATTTCGCGGCGGTTCTGTCTGAAGCCTGTATTCGCTACGGGCACGATGGTCAGGTGCGCGCAGAGAAGGTTGCGTTGAAGAATGACAGCACGGAGTTCACGCTGATAACGCCCTGGGGCGTCCAGGATACGCGCATCCACCTGGTAGGCGTACACAACGTACTTAACGCGCTGTGCGCCGCCGCCATAGGCGGCGGATTGGGCGTACCAATTGAGACCATAGCGGCGGGATTGGAGGCGTTGTTGTCTGTTCCCGGGCGCTTCGAGCCGGTTGTTGCCGGCCAGGAGTTTCAGGTAATTGTTGATTATGCCCATACGGATGATGGACTGCGTAACGCATTGCAGGCTGCGCGGGCGATATGCGACAAGCGAATTCTCTGTGTGTTCGGATGCGGCGGCGACCGGGATACCGGCAAGCGTCCGAAAATGGGCGCAGTGACAGCGGAATTGGCTGATTATGTAGTGGTCACCTCGGACAATCCGCGCACGGAAGACCCCTATCGCATCCTGTTGGACGTGGAAGTGGGTCTGCAACGAAGCGGCAAGAAAAAGAACGAAGATTATGTGGTAATCGAATCGCGTCGCGAAGCCATCTTCCATGCGATTGGCCAGGCGCGACCAGGCGATCTGGTGTTGATTGCGGGCAAGGGTCACGAGACCTACCAGATTCTGGGTATGGAACGCATCCATTTTGACGATAGAGAACAGGCGCGGGAAGCCTTGGAGGAGATAACATCATGACGCTGCAGTATACA
>SLFT01000071.1 GCA_007124105.1 Candidatus Hydrogenedentota bacterium
CGATGGCGGCCTTCGCAGGCAAGGCAAAAGGAAATCCACCTGAACCCTTGCGTACAGCTGCGGCAGGTTGCTATTCGCTGCATCCACGCAACAGCCATCGTTAAGGCTTCTGCTACACCGGTACAAAACACCAAACAAACAAGAACCATTCCGTGCGCTGCCCACACCACCGCCGGCAGAAGCTATCTGCTGGAATGCGTCCGCCGCATTAACAGCAACGCCCTATTATTATTATAATTATTGCACAGTAATTGCAACCCTCTCTCTACAAAGTCAATAGTGAACTAAGTCAATAACCATATCGCAGGCGCTGTTCTGCCCCACTATCGTTGTTTCAGCAACAGCTTGGCTGGTACAGTTGATAGAAGTGGTGCGATGTCATTGTCTGCCAGTGACAATCTCGCACGAAGATTGTCCGTCTATCGCTTTACATCGTAACACCATAGTGTATTGTGGTAGCGTAGATAAAGCCGCCCATTGAGCAGCACCGGATGCGCCCAGGCATCCCGGCGTAAACGTGTGGCTGGCAGTTCAAACTGTCCGGTTGTTTCAAATCCATCAGGCGTGAGCGCCAACAGCGCCGCGTTTCCCTGTTCGTCGAGCACATAAAGCCGCTTATCAGCGTAAATAGCGGCGCCAGTCGTCAGGCCTTTGTGCTCGTATACGGTTGCTCCCGATTCCCAGTCAAAGGCGAACCACCACTTGTGCTCTTGATAACCCGAGATATAAAGCATGTCGTCAACCAGGATGCCCGCCCCCGTCACGGTGTCAACAGGCACGGTCCACACGTGATGCGCGTCCATGCCATTCCCGTCTTCTCGCAGGCGATACAGCCTGCCATCCTCGGCATAAGAGGTCACATAGAATACACTGCCATTGCCGTATACCGGGGTGGATGCATTGACCTGGTATCTATTGGTCATCGGAACCGTCCACAATAATTCTCCCGTGTCTGCATCAACGCCAAAGCCGTGTCGTGAAGAACAAGTAGCGATAAGGCGCCGCCCCGAATACGCAAACAGGATGGGGGACGCATACGACGCTTCTTCCCCTTCAATGGGCGGTGTTGTCCAAACAGTTTCGCCGGTATGCTTGTCCAGGGCCGCCATCAACGCCCCCTTGCCGCCGGGCGTTACAATGATACGCGAATCATCCACCAGCAGATTCTCGCTGATCGCCCAGGTGATGTTTTCGGCATCAAAGCGTTCGAGAATATTCACCGCCCAGATTTCGGCGCCAGTGTCCGCATCAAGGCTGGCCAGGCGACCATGAGCATTGAGGTGATAAAGACGCCCCTCTGAGTACGCGCCGCAAGCGCGCGCGCCGTCATACGAGCCTTGCCAAGAGGCGCCATTCGTTGTGCGCCACAGGACATTTCCGTCGTGGTCAAACGCCCAGACCACCAGATCATCGTCTATATCTCCGGTGATGAATACTTTGTCGCCAACAACAATTGGCGAGGACCAGCCCCTCCCAAGGCCGTCAACTTGCCACAACAATGGCGGTCCATTCTCCGGCCAGGATTGCAGCAATCCGGTCTCCTCGGAAATGCCGTCCCGCCGAGGCCCGCGCCACTGCGGCCAATCCGGTTCGGGCGAAGCAATCAGACCGTCTGGAATAACGACGTCATCAGACAGTGCGATTGGAGAATACACCCACACCATCAACACCGCACACAACCACAATAGCATACGCCCTGATTGGTGAAAACCAGTTGAAGAGGTCATCCAACACGACGGCATGAATTGGCCCTTTCATTTTGTCGCTACGCAGCATTCTGATGCGGCGTAAATGTTCGAACAAACAAACGCCTTTGGGATTGGCGTGACGCTGCCTTTATTGGTAAATACAGACGCGGCGACTGGCGATGAAACCAACCGCCCCGAGATACATACGTTAACAACCGATGAGAGTCTATTTCGCTTTATCCTGCTGCCGTTCATCAGCGAAGAAGTCTTTCGGGGCAACCACAAGAGCGAGAACACGCCCCTCAAAATTCAGCCAGACAGGCGCCCTGTGTTGTGATACAGGGGATCACAGCCGGTGAAAGTTTCTCGGGCTTATAATAATCGTTGATAAGTTTCTTTTTCACGCCCGGCACGGCGTCTCTTCTTGCCAGAATCATAATACAACCGCCAAGCCCGGCGCCGGCGATTTGTGCGCCAACCACGCCTGGTACGGAGCAGGCTATATCCACCATGCGGTCTATTTGTGGCGTACTGCACGCATAGTATCCCGGTTGACTGTACAGCTGCGCGTCCAGAACACGCCGCGGGTCCTGGCTGACCAGATCAGCCATCCGTTGATTCAAATATGCGTCCGTACACATATCGTCCAGCTGTCTGTAATGACCCGACGGGTCAGGCGCGCTGACGCGGTCGCCATCGTGGCTGATTTTCATTAAACGCCCGAACTCCGCCATACGTCCGTCGGCAAGTAATTCCGGGCACAAGCGGCTGCGCGCCGATTCCGCGGCGCCAAACAGCAGAACGCCTCGAAGGGGATAACCGCCGAGGTCCTGATGGCTGGCAAAATTGGCTTCCAGCAGGTCTGCCGCTTCTCGGGACAATGCCGCTTGTATTTCCTGGCGGGTCATCGTCTGAGGCACTTTTTGCAGCAACTCATAAATGTGGCTGGGCGTACACGCCAGTTTATCCGGATCAATATCGCGCACATGCTCGAGGGCATGGTCGAACTGTGGACAACGCTGTCGCAACAACGCCAGTCCCAGATTGTATGCCGTGATTTTAGCGTTAAACTGATGCCTGGCCTGGCCGCTCTTGGCGGCCTTGATATGGCTGTCAGCGATAATCACTTGATAGTCAGGCGGGCTTTCAATCACGCGTCCAATGTGGAATGGAAGATAACCGACCTGTGTAATCTTTCCGCGCTGTCCCAGGCAGATGGCCGCGTGGTCGCCCGAGCCGCCGCGCGAGCCGACAAACCATTCGCCCTGCCCGCACAAATCCACAAACTGCTGCGCGGTCAATTCCAGATTGTTCAGCGCAATCCCCGCCTGCAATGTGGCCACCACCAGCGAACTACTGCTGCTCAGACCCGCCGCAATGGGGATATCGCCATAAAAGGCCAGGTTCAGGCCATCTATTTTTACATCCTGATAATGATGCTGCAGACGAAGCATGGCCGCTTTGATATAATTGCCCCAGTCGCCAACCGTACCGCGAAGCATTGAGCGCACCCAGTCGCTGTCAACAAAGTTTATCCAGTCCGTCCACCCAAGATTGCCTATCAGTTCGGCAATCGAAAAGGTCACCGGCGAAAACGTTTTCGGCTGTACATTAACGGCCACAACCTGGTCGTCCTGACGACGACCGGCCACCACCATCGTCTCACGGTGAATGGCCAGGAAATTGTTATACCCGCCGCGGTGGTCCACATGCCGCCCCATCAGATTGATTCGTCCCGGCGCGCGGATGATACAAACTTTTTGGTCAAAGCCGAACTGTTTCCCGTAACATCGCAGCACACGCAACAAATCCTGGGTTTTGCCTTGATGCAGATCAGGGTGGCGCCCATAAATTTGCGCCAGCCAGCGGGTATAGGCGGAACTGTTCCGCTCGATCTTCTGAATCCATTTTTCCACCGTGCAATATGCTTTTCGTGAAAGCCCGGGCGTGGCGGTTGCCGTTGTTTTGGGCCGTTTCCGGCTGTTCTTCTGCGTACGTAAATAGTCCTGGATTCGCAGCAGCTCATCCGGAGAATTAAACCCCTGTATCCATTCGGGACGCTTAATCGCCACAACGCGCACCCGATAGGCTCTGTCGGTCGGCTCCGTGGCGACGGACAGGTGCTTCACCGTGTCGGTTAAATAATATTCGCCCTGCGCATTATCGTCGGTCAACCGTTGAACGCCGTCGTAGAAGGCTTGGGCCTTAAACAGATACAAACTTGGATTAACGCTTTTACAAATGCGTTCGATTTCCGCCGCGGTATAAGGCGTTCCCCCGACGCAAAGGGTGTACCGGTTAGAATCAATCAAACGCTGTAGTTTTTTGGGGTCAACTGTTTTCCCGGCGCGAACCATTGCCATCAATTCCGGCACAGCGGCCGCCTGCTTCTTCACCGACGGCATGAAACGCTGAATGCAGCTCTCAAGTTCTTTCGCGGCAACAGGCTTGGCGGCGGCCAGTCGTTTTCGCAGGGCGTCGGCAATGGCCTGACGCGCCAAATCGGGGGTCTCGATAATATCCAATGCTTGTCCGGAAGCGTCCACGAAAATGCGTCCACCGCTGCCCTCGGTCGCCTTGGTGCGCGGAATGCTTAACAGAGCAAGATCAGCGTTCTGACGAATAAAGCCGTCGCGCAAGGCCTCAATGGCCTGGGGCTCAATAAATTTATCGCCCATTGTCGCCAGCACATATCCATCATGCCCCAGCGCCGATAATGCCTGCGCGGCCACCCGGGCCGCATGCCCCGTGCCCAGCTGCGGCGACTGATACGCGTACACAACACCGGCATGTTCGGCATTCACCGTCTCCTGAACCTGTTCGGACTGCGCCCCCACAACAAGCATGAACCGCTCAAAACCCAGCAAACGGAAGGTGCGAATTGACCGGTTGATTGCCGCTACGCCGTCAATCTCGAAACAGACCTTCGCCATATCAGCGCGGCCCATGCGTGTTCCCTTGCCCGCGGCAAGAATGACAACCACCGTTTGCGCGGTAATCCCGCGACACATATTTTTGCTCTGTTCAGACAAGAAACTCTCCTTCTGCCGCAATTCCAGTTCCCTATTACAGGCGCATACCACAGACACCGCCCCTGTCAGTCTAAAAACGCTGTCCCACAACAGGTTGCCTTCCGCAATGCCTGGCGCTGTCTTCTTGTATAACAGTCAATAAAAGGCACTCGGGCGCGTCCTAACACAAAGACACCAATTGTGCGCGTACACGCCATACCCTGCCTCAGAAAATATTCCGTCTGGAACGACCAAACGAGTACTACATGGCAAGACGAAACCCAATACGTTTGGTTGCGTCAGGCGGGAGGGCGTAGGAGCGATAGGCGGAACGACACTGACGGCCTTCATTGGTCCAGCCGCCGCCACGGAGCACACGGTGCGCGCCGGACTCCGGTCCAACGGGATCCGTCACAGGACCGGCTGGATACTCCGCAAACCAGTCTTCACACCATTCCCACACGTTGCCGCTCATATCATACAAGCCAAAATCGTTCGGCATCTTCAGACCAACAATGCGTACATCGCTCTCGCTGCCGCCATAGGCATTACCGTCCCACCACGCATAATAATTGATATCTTTGTAATCCGGGTCGTCGCCCCAGTAAAAACGCGTTGTCGTACCGGCACGGGCGGCGTATTCCCATTCCGCCTCGGACGGCAAACGCACCAACACCGTCCCCTGCTTCGTTTTCTTGATATGCTCGTTTAACGCGTCAATGAAGCGCTGTGTGTCATTCCAGGACACCGAGTAAATGGGACAGTTCTCGTCGAGTGCCGTAATTGCCTCCGACCCGTCTTCCAGCTCTGGCCCCATCACCGCCTTCCATTGACCCTTTGTAACCGTATACTTACCCAGCCAGAAATCCCGTGAGATAGTCGCCTCATGCTGGGGCTCCTCACAGTCCGAACTATCCTGTTCGTCCGGATATCGGCCCATCATAAACGTACCCGCAGGTATACGCACCATCACCAGTGGAATATCGCCGGGCAGTTTGATGGTGGTTTCCTCTTGTGCAGCTTCGGGAAACTGCTGTGTATCCATGGCCTGATCTCCTTCATGCAGTTCAATTATTCTATCCACATGCGCTGCATAAAAACGCAGGGCATGCGTATTATCTATAATACCAATACAGAATACCACAGGTTTGACGGCGATGCCAAAATGCTTACTTCACCCCCCCCCATTCCTGTTCATGCACACCGCTTCTCTGCTCGGCACAACACTATTACTTGTACAATGTTGGCTGCTACTGGCCCACAGGACGCGTACCTAGATTATTTTGCTCATTCGTCATGGGGAAGCGTTTTCAGGGCCACGACCTCAACCAGAAAAGAAAGGGCTTGTTTAGCGCTAAACGAGAAGGGATCAACTTTTCCGTCATCGCCGGCATATTCATCCAGAATGGATTTGTCGAGCTCGGCACTTGGGGTAAAACCCATGCTCCAGTTGCCAAACAAGCGTTCTTCTATTTCAGCATATTCGAGTAGCGTAACATCCGTATGGCGCTCATCCCTGTTGATGCTGGCGTATAATTTATTAATAGCGTCCCGAGGCCCCTCAATATACTGAAGAAAGAATTTCGGATCATAGCAGAGTAAACCCGTAATATTATTTCGGGCGTTTTTGGACCGCGCCATTCTGAGAATTTTCTTAATCTCCTCCTTGTCATATTCCATTTTCATCACGCTTACATAAATTAGTCTTACAAGTTGCATGACAGCCGCCTTTCCTGATTTTCTTTCACTTACAAGCGCAACAGACAAGCCATGATTATAGCCCCCATATTTGTCCGGGTTTCGTCGTGGTCAATCTACGGTTTCGCTCGTTCATATACTTTGCGCGGGCCGCTGGTTGACAACGTGTTGGAACACGCCAAAGGCGGCTTACACGCGCAGTGTCTAAGGCAGCTAAAAACCCGTGAACACGACAGAATCTAGGAAAATATCTGAGGCTAACAGTAGTATAACACGTACAGCGAACACAATGGTCCCTTCGCACAAGTATGTATGCCGCTTTTCCCGGCAAATGCCCGTGATGGTTTGTTAATCATAGATGCCGATAAAGGATACAGAATTTTCCCTGGACGGCCGTTCACACGGTAAAACCTTTGCGTGTCACAAACAGGCCCGACCGCAACACGTGCCTGGCATTCATCAGCCTAAACATCGGACACGGCTTCTCTGGCCAAAGCATCAAACTCGGCGATAATCTCTTCGTCGGGCGATGCACTTGACCAGCTGAACAGGACAACGGCCAACATGGAGAAGAGAAACCCGGGCAATATCTCGTAAACGTCAAAGACACCCCCCTCGAGCTGTTTCCAGCCCAATACTGTAAGCCCACCCGTAATAATGCCCGCCAACGCGCCTGTACGCGTCATCCGCCTCCAGAACAACGAAAGAATGAATGTAGGACCAAATGCCGCGCCAAAACCCGCCCAGGCATACGCCACCAGCTCCAACACCGAACTTTCGGGTTCCAACGCCAAGAACAAGGCGACTGCCGCCACGATTACAACCGTTGCCCGACTCACCCAGACCAATTCAAGTTCGGAAGCCTTCGGGCGGAAAAACGCCTTGTAAAAATCCTCGGTTATCGCCGAGGATGTAACGAGAAGTTGTGAATCGGCGGTGCTCATGATAGCGGCCAGGATAGCCGCCAGCAACACGCCTCCCGTCAATGGTGAAAACAAGCCGTCAATCATGAGAATAAACACCTTTTCGGCGGCAACGCCCTCGAGGGGTTGAACCAGGTACGCGCGCCCGACCATTCCGACGGCCACTGCCGCGGTCAATGACAGCGTCACCCATGTCACGGCAATACGGCGCGCGTCTCGAATGTCGCCGGCCGCGCGAATAGCCATGAACCGGACGAGAATGTGGGGCTGCCCGAAATAGCCAAGCCCCCACGCCAACGAGGAGGCAATCGCCGCCCAGAGCGCAATCCCACGCGATGACCCGTTCAAATTGAATACCCTGAAATATTCGGGTTCCGCGGCGCGTAGAATCGCCGCCGCGGCGTTTGGGCCGCCCAAAGTCATGACGCCCACAACGGGGACAGTGATGATGCCGATGAGCATGAGCGTCCCCTGGAAAAAATCCGTCCAACAAACCGCCTTAAAGCCTCCAAGAAACGTGTAGCAGACAACCGTAACCACACCAAGGATCACCGCCAGCGAGTAAGAAATATCGAACACGCTGCTGAACAATTTGCCGCCCGCCACAAACGCGGAGGCTGTGTATACAAGAAAAAAGATTACAATAAACACCGCCGAAACCAGGCGGAGCACCTTCGATGTATCACGAAACCGATGCTCGAGGTAATCGGAAAGCGTAATGATTTTCATTGATACGGCTGTATATTGCCGCAGACGCCGGGCTACAAACCGCCAGTTGAGATATGTCCCCATGAGCAGGCCAATCGCTATCCATGCCGCTGACAAGCCCCCGAGATAAGCGGCGCCAGGCAAGCCCAACAACAGCCAGCCGCTCATATCGGATGCCTGAGCGCTGAGCGCGGCAACCCATTTGTTAAGCGTCCGACCACCCAGGAAATAATCGGACATATTGTCCGTACGCCGATAAAAAAACGCCCCTATGCCCATCATGGTCAACAGATAGACGATAAACACCATTGCGATATAAACATGCCGCGCCGCCATTTGATTCTCCTGTCCCTTCGCTCACTACTATGCTGTTCTATGTCCCGCTCAAAAACTTTGGTCCAGCGGTGGGCCGTCGGACATCGTCAGACGCAGTCGGACGTGTCAGACAATGCCGCGTCTATATCTTCGTTGATTGCGGCGCCGCAAGGCCCAGAAGCAGCTGCTCTGCAATGTACCATGTTGTTCACGCTTCAGCGCGCTGGGATGCGCCTGTAATCCTGAGTTGATGTGTTAACGTCAGCACGCTGAAGCGTGAACAACATACTACAACGTCATCTTTTATGGTGGAGATTCATAGCCTCATGAACAGCTGTCCCAACGAATCTGCCCGCTATTACTCATTCGTCAACAGGGAATTAGCCTGCATATCTTAACAGGCGGCATTGTACATTAGCCGGGCACTACGGTTTCAATCAGGATGGACAAAACTCTCCGCTCGAAACAGGCGTCCGCGCAAACGCCATCTCCTTGCGCTCCTGATTCATCAACCGCCAAACATCGGAAGAAAATGGCCTGATCGCTTTCGTGTAATGATGGTATGGCCATGCTCTGTGCCACGCGGTGGCGCTGTCGCCTTGACCCGCACCCTGAAAATAGCGCATTATTTCGGGCGTTATGAAATCTTTTCTTCGCACATATCTTCCGACTATTCTTGCCGGCATCTTATTGTCATGGGCTTTCCCGCGCTTTCATTTTCATTGGATGGCATGGTTTGCGCTGGCGCCATTGTTTATACGCGCGATACACGCAACGCCCCGGGCGGCGGCGCTCCATTTCTTTTTGTGCGGCCACATTTTTTATACCATTTTGCTGCAATGGTTGATTGCAAACATTTTCTGGGCCGGCGGTTGGGCCATTCTCGGACAACAGGGTTTGTGTGCGCTGTTGTCTTTGTACTGGGCTTTGCTGGGTTACGGATGGCGCTGGGCCTATGGGCGCTCACCGCGTTACGCGAGCGCGTTGTGTTTTGCTGGGTTGTGGGCCGGTATGGAGATGCTTCAGGCGCGCATGTTCACCGGCTTCGGGTGGGGCGCGCTTGGCTATACGCAGGGAGGCAATCTGTTCACGGCGCAATGGGCGTCCATCGGCGGCGTCACGCTTATTTCTTTTTGCATTGTACTGGTCAATGCCTGGCTGGCCCTGGCCGCCACGCATTCGGGTCAGCGTTTGATGAGGCTGGCGGCTGCAGTCATCCTTGTGCTTGTACTCAATGTGGGGGGCTACCTGCTGCTTAATGAGGCTGATTATGAGACCGCGCCATTTCATGCAGGTATTGTGCAACCGAACTTCTCACAGGAAATGAAGTGGGACCCCGCGTATGAAGTGGATATGGCGCAACGAACGGCGCAATTAAGTCGCGCCCTGGCGTCACGTTCTTCAATGGACCTGCTGGTCTGGCCGGAAGCGTTGATTGTGCGCCACTACGGCAGCGAGCCATTCCTGGATATATTGGCCAACACGGCGCTCGACACACGGGCCTATCTTTTTACTGGCGCGGTGCGTCACGACTACGGTACGGGCAAAAGTTATAATGCTGCCGCGCTCATTGGTCCTGACGGCGCTGATTTGGGTTATTACGATAAAGTGCGTCTTGCGCCTTTTGGCGAATACATTCCCTTCGAAGAATACCTGCCGTTTCTCGGCCAAATTGCCTTTGGCGGCGTGTCCGCAGGCGAAGAACAGATTGTATTTTCTGTGCAAGAACGCATGCTTGGACCACTTATCTGCTTCGAAGTATTGTTTGCGCCCATGGCGGAGCAATTACGCGGTCTAGGCGCCGACATGCTCGCCGTAACGACCAACCTGGCGTGGTTCGGCGGGTCTAACGCCATCCCACAAGAACTGGAAATCGCGCGTATGCGCGCCATCGAAACGCGGCTGCCGCTGGTACATAGCGCAAATACGGGTATTTCGGGCGTGTTCGATCCTTACGGTCGGTTTCAGGTGGTGCGCCACAGTGTGGCGGCGCGAGGCGACCTGGTTGACTGGGGCGAACATGCCAAACCGCACCATGCCCTCATGCGCCGATTTGTGGGCGTCTTTCCCGTGGCGGCGCCCGCGCCTCGCTTTGTGCCTTATGGTCCCATGGCGTTGCCGTGGATACTGTCGGCGGCGGGGGCCTGCCTCTTTGTTGCGGCATTCATTCGCGGATTGCTCTGGGAGGCGCTTGTAACGCGTTCCAAGCCGAAACGAAAACCGAAAGCAAGAACCAAAACAAAAGCGAAGGCAACGCCTGAACCGGATACAGGCGAAAAAACGGCGAAACCCAAAAAGCGCGGCAGGAAGAAGAAATCTACCGTTACAACAGGGAACCCGGAAACCGAAGAATTATTTGACGCGAATAAGGACGCATAACAGGAACACGCCACTCTTCTGGATGAGACAGGTAGACACAGATGCCTTGCTGGAGCGTTTTCCCTGTTCGTTTTCCTGCAACTTCAGCGTTTCTGGCCTAGACGGAATTTCGATTGCGCGTTTTTACGGTCGCTTTTTAGCGACATTTATGCAGGCCTCGTTTTCGGGATGTCTGAATTTGCGTGCTCTGCGAATTCGGTCGCGGTCTCAGACCTTTTCCGGCACCACAAAAGGTTCACGATAATCACGCCGCAGCAACGCCAGCGCCTCTGGGGTAGCGCTGGGGCCGATAAAAGTTTCCGTCTTGGGATCAATATCAAGGACAGGCCCCAGTTTAACCGAGTCAAGGGCAACGCCATTGGCTTCGAGGTGCTCATGAACGCCGTCAAGCATTTCACCCCACGGCGCGAATCCCTCCGCGCGCTCAAGCGCTTCTTCCCGGGAATAGTCGGCGCCTAGTCTGCAAGAGATATTGCCCAAGTGACACCATGCTGTGGAGATATGGGTGTTTTCCACCTCTGCGTTCAAGAGCGCGCCGTTTCGGTTGCGCAAAGCGTCAATAAAATTGGCGGCATGAGCCGAGCCGCCGTCGCCGCTGAACTCCTGTATCACGTTGCGTTGGTTGTCATAGGCGCGTCCGCCACGACGGCCGCCGACATAGAACCCGTTTTCGCATTGAATCACCGAGCCTATGCGCAGGCCGCGATAGATGCGCGCCTCTTCCGCGCCCGTCGCGCTGGGCAAATTGCTGACATCGTACATAATCGGCACAACGTCCGTGTCGTAATAGACAAAGGCGACATTGGGCGTCTCGCCATTGTCGTCCCAGACAAAACGGCCGCCGCCTGCCATACAACGATTTGGCAGTGTGGTAATCCCAAGTAAATAGAGCACGTCGTCCAATACATGCGTTCCCCAGTTGCCCATCTCGCCCGTGCCATAGGCCCATTGCCAGTGCCACTCATAATGAAGGCGGCGGCGCATGGGCGGCATGTCTGGCGCGGGCCCGCACCACAGATTGTAGTCCACGTGATTCGGGATTTCCAGCGGCGTATCCACGCGCGCGCCCAGATAGCGGGGGAAATTCTTGCTGCCCAGGTTATAAGCGCTGCTGCGCACATACTGGAGTTTCCCGAGACGCTCCTCATCAACCAAAAACTTACGCAACGCGGGCAGTACGGGACATGAACGATGTTGTGTGCCGCCCTGTACAATCCGATTGTATTTGCGCGCGGCCTCGACCAGGCGGCGCCCTTCCCATATATTGTGCGATACCGGTTTTTCCACATAAACATCCTTGCCGGCCTGGCAGGCCCATATCCCGGCGAGTACATGCCACTGGTTAGGCATGGCAAGCGCTACCGCGTCAATATCAGGATCATCCAATAACGAGCGTAAATCCACGTAGGTCCGCGGTTGTTCATCATGTCCCGCGCATTTTTGCTTTTCTCGGGCAAGCACCTCACCATCGGGATCGCATAACGCGGCAATACG
>SLFT01000034.1 GCA_007124105.1 Candidatus Hydrogenedentota bacterium
GTCCGGGCAATGCGCTTGCAGGGCTCGCCAGACGCGCCGACCGCGCGCCGCTTGTGCGTCCGGCAAACACGCCCGATGCTTGTCAGGCGTTGTTGGAGCAGGCCTGACGCTCGTGTTTCCCGGCGCTATGGCATCGAACGTTTACATCTTTTGAAAGTAACAATAGCAGCATGGTATGCTTTTGCATTAAATAAGTAACAATGTGACTGGAGGCAATGTCTATGAAAGTTACGATCAGCGGTCGCCACATGGAAATGACCGAGGCGCTGAAGGCGTACATCGAAAACGGATTGGAAAAGGTTAAGACCCACTTTGATAAAGTGATTGACGTGGATGTGGTGCTGGATGTTGAAAAAAATCGCCACATTGCTGAGGTGAACCTTCATGCGAATGGTGTGCGCATTCACAGCCGAGAAAGTTCGGCTGACATGTACGCGTCCGTGGATGCCGTATTGGCGAAGTTGGAGAAGCAGATACGCAAGTACAAGGGCCGTATCAACCGGCATCAACCCCGCACAGAGCGTGAGGCGCAAAGCTATGGCCATGCGATTATTTCGATGCCGCCCGGCAATGGCGATTCCGACAGAGAAGTCGAAGATGGAACCGAGGAAGAGATTCTGCACCATGTGGTAACCCATGAGAAGTTGCCCATGAAGCCCATGACCGTCGAAGAGGCCGTGATGCAGCTTGACCTGCTCGAAGACTCGTTCCTGGTATTTTCTAATGCGGAGACGTCGCAGGTTAATGTCTTGTATGCGCGTGATGATAATAAATACGGCTTGATCGAGCCGGATTTTTGACCCACGATATCTCACCATGCAATAGGCTGTCGCGGACGCGGCAGCTGAGGATATGACAAAGGCGCTGTATGGATTTCAGCAGTCTACCGGTAAATCGTAAACGGTTTGTGCCAGTCTCACGACTGCTGGCGCACGTGACCCATAACCTTGATTTCGAGATGCTGGCGGGGTTTCAAGGCACCGAACGTCCGGTCTTTACCTGGGACGTGAACCGTCCGGGGCTTGCCCTGAGCGGTTATCTCGATTATTTCGCCAACGATCGCGTACAGATACTGGGCAACACGGAAATCCATTTCATGGAACGGTTGACGGCCTATGAACTGGCGGCGCGGCTTGCCAATATGTTCGCCTTCGAGGTGCCGGCCTTTGTGTTGTCGCGCAATCTTACGCCGCAGCCTGTTTTCCTGGACCTGTGCAACCGCAACGGCGTCCCGGTGCTGCGCACTGCCATGAGCACCGACGAGGTTATCAGCCGCATTATCCTGTACCTTACCCAGGAATTCGCGCCGGAAACCGTGCTGCACGGAACGGCGGTGGATGTATACGGCGTAGGCTGTCTCATTGTTGGCAAACCCGGCATTGGCAAAAGCGAATCCGCGCTCGAACTTGTAGAGCGTGGCCATCGTCTTATAGCCGACGATCTGGTCGAGCTGAAACGCCGTCGCGAGGATTATCTGTACGCCAAAACCAACGATATCGTCAAGCACCACATGGAAATACGCGGGCTTGGCATTATAGACATACGGGCGGTTTTCGGCGTGGGCAGTGTGCGCACTTTCAAGCGCATGGGATTGGTCGTAGAGATTGAAGAGTGGGATGAGAGCGTCAGTTACGATCGCACGGGACTCAACGCCCAACACGTGGATATTCTTGGGGTACGCATACCATATCTGCGTATTCCTGTGCGTCCGGGGCGTAATATATCCATCATTATTGAAGTAGCCGCTTTGAACCAGCGTCTCAAGGAACTCGGCACGGATTCGGTACAGGAATTGAACACCACGATCATGCGAAACAACCGCTACAAGTCGCATTAGTCAACAAACGTATCATGGCAAAACGAAAGCGACTCGAAAAAAAGAAACGCGTTGTCGTCCGCGAACGAAACTGGGAAGAACAACCCGAAGCCGACTTCTCCCACGATCTTGCAAGGCATCGGCGCGCGCTGGCAAAATTGCCTGAGCACTCGCTGTACCACCATACACTGTCTGATGATTTTATGTCTAACGCTACTGTTGTGAACCATGCGCGCAAGTGGGCTTTTGTCCGGTGCGATGATATGGGCGCGGACGCCTCAGAGACACAACTCTGCCTGATTGACGAATCCCTCCAAGAAGGCGACGAAACGCTGTTGGCGCCGGGCGACCGTGTCCTGGTGGAGCGCGATGTGGACGGCAACCACGTTGTACGAGGTGTAGCGGAACGCAAAACCATGTTGGTACGGTTTGCGCCGCGTCGTCGCGGCGTGGAGAAACAGGTGATCGCCGCCAATGTGGATGCGCTGCTAATCGTTGCGGCGGCCGCCCAACCGCCATTTCGCCCCGGACTCATTGATCGTTTTCTCATTGCCGCGCAGATGGGCGGGGTGGAGCCGGTGCTATGCGTCAACAAAATGGACCTGGTGGACCGCGAACCCGAGCAGTTGTCGCTTTATCGCGAACTTGGCCTCACAGTGTGTTTGACCAGTTGCAACATTGGCCAGGGCATAAACACCTTGCGCGATGTGTTGATCGCTAAGACGAGTGTTTTTGCGGGACACAGCGGGGTGGGAAAGAGTTCCATCCTGAATGCGCTGGACACAGGGTTGCGTGTATTTACGCGCGAGATAAGCGAAGCCACGCAGCGTGGAAAGCATGCCACTACCGCGGCCCGCCTTTACGAATTGGCCGGCAATATTCGTGTAATAGACACGCCGGGAATACGCACCTTGGGATTGTGGAACGTGACCCCTGAAGAGGTTGCGCTGTATTTTCCGGATATTGCGGAACATGGCGTCAGGTGCAGGTTCAGAAATTGTACTCATGTTCACGAGCCTGGATGCGCCGTGCTGGACGCTATTGAATCCGGTAGCCTGGCGCAGGCGCGATACGCTTCGTACAGGCGCATTCGTGAGAACCTTGAATCGGAAACGAAGTAACATAATCTTCGGCTTGGGAGTCGTCTATGGCAATGGATATTGTGTTGGTGGCGGCAGCCGTGGCAATACTCTGGAAGACCGCCGACTGGTTTGTCGAAGGCGCTGTCGGCGTCGCCATATTGCTGAACGCGCCCAAAATGCTGATTGGTCTGGTGCTGGTCAGCCTGGCCACGACCGCGCCCGAGCTGTTCACCTCGGTAATTGCGGCGTTGCGCGGCTTTCCCGAATTGGCGCTGGGAAACGCTGTCGGTTCCGTCATTGTGGACGCGTCGCTGGCCATTGGTCTGGCGGCCATGCTGGCAAGCGTTCCCCTGGTGGTAGACCCGGCCATCTTCCAGATCAGTGCGCGCGCGGTGATGTTCA
>SLFT01000240.1 GCA_007124105.1 Candidatus Hydrogenedentota bacterium
TAATGCGGTCGGGGAATCCATCGCCGTAATCACAGTGCCGCTTTCGCTTATCTCCCCGCTCCAGTCCAACCAGATACCCGCCGTACGTTCGCTGTTACGCGCACTTTAGTACTGGTGTTTGAATTCCGGAATTCCCGGCACGTCATATCGGATTATCACGAGAAATGCAAGCATGGAAATCAGGAGACATCGTATCCGATAAACAACGATGTTTTTCATGTATGTGTCGTCTCCAACGCACCGTTCACTTCCGGCTTCAGTTCGACGCTGGGCCTTCATGGGCGATGCGCAGGGTTGAATGTCTTTCGTTCTCCTTGACGGCCAACCCGTCGTTTCTTTCGCGGATAGGTACCTCGTGTGGTGACTTTGGCGTGTTGTACTGCGTCTCAACAATCATGGTCAAAGCGGCAGTGGGCGTCACGCCGTGCCGGCTTTGTTTACCGGCCAACATGCGTATATTTGCTCTATGCGCTTCCACATACACATCTCAGGCATAGCGGTTTGCAGGCGCTTACTCTTCTTCCCCTGCAATGGAGCCTACCCGTATGTCGAGTTCCTCGCGGTTTTGGATGCGGGATATCTGTCCATCGGTGACCCATATAACGCGGTCGCTGGCCGCCAACATTTTATGGTCGTGGGTGGCGGTGATGATGGTGACGCCGCGCTCTTCCTTCATTGCGGTGAGCAGCTCAATGATTTCTCGGCCCGTGCGCAAGTCCAGGTTGCCCGTGGGCTCGTCGGCGAGTATGATGGCGGGGTCGTTGGCGAGTGCGCGGGCAATGGCGACGCGTTGTTGCTGGCCGCCGGACATTTCGACGGGACGATGGGTCAAGCGGTCTCCGAGCCCGACCAGGCCGAGCAGTTGCGCCGCCTTGTCCCGCGCCTCGTCGGCGCTGAGCCCCGCAAAGATCATGGGCAGCGACACATTTTCTATGGCGTTCATGACCATGATCAGATTGAAAGTTTGAAAGATGTAGCCTATTTTGCGGCAGCGCAGCCAGGCGAGCTCATAAACGCCCAATTGCGCGATGTCCACTTCGTCAATATACACCTCGCCGGCGCTTGGCTTATCGAGTCCGCCCACCATATTGAAGAAAGTGCTTTTCCCCGAGCCTGAAGGGCCCATGATGCTGATGTATTCGCCGCTGTATATGGTGCAGGTAATGCCGCGCAGTGCATGCACCTCTTCACTGCCCATGGTGTACACTTTGGTTACATCCTGGGTATGAACGATTTCCCGTCTTTCATCCATAGCTATCAAACCTCCAGAGTCATTGGCCGCGCGCCGGCTGCCGCCGCTTGTTTTCGCTTACATTTCATCATACCTCGACGCGCATGGCGTCCACGGGTTTCATTTTTGCGGCGGCGCGCGTTGGATACACGGCAGCCATTACGGTGAGCGCGGTTCCGCTGAGAACGGCCAACGGCACGCTGAGCGCCAGTGTACGGAACAACAAGCCGGCCGATATATATTCGAGTTCAAGCACCATCATCAGTTGCAGCAGCATGAGCAGGCATCCTACGACAGCGCCCAGCGCACTGCCCACCACGCCCACGAACACGCTTTCTATCAGAAATAGACGAATAATGAATCCGTCCAGCGCCCCCAGGCATTTGAGCGTTCCGATCTCGCGGAACCGTTCGGACACGCTCATATACATGGTGTTGCACACGCCCACGAAACAAAGCATGCCGGACAATGTGAGCAGCCATATTGTACGGTCGCGTTGGTTTCTTTCGGCGTCTTCATCGTGGGTAATCAGATTGGCCCGTTCGAGCGCGGCGCGTACGGGCACTTCTTCACTGCGCCGCAGTTCCGCCAGTACCGTCTGATACGCCAGGGTAGACACAAAAAAGGCGACAACCACACCGATGCTGATGAAGATAAGAAGAAACCTGCCTCTGCGATTGAGCACGTTACGCCAGCAAATTTCGATGGCCCTGCTCCAGGGCAACATCAGTTTGCGGGTGGAAGTATCTTCGGCAAAAGGGACATGATTTCTCTGGTTCATGGCGTGTACTCCAGGGGCAAAACCGGCCAATGAGACAGCAGACTCGCCGACAGGCAACGCGCTGACAGGATACAATAGCGCGTCGTCACTCCCCGGCATCGTTGATAGCTGTCTTGTTGGTTCATATAATGCTCTCTAAAAGGGCAACGCCCGTGTGCATTGGGCAATCAGCGCCAGCGCGGCGGCGACCATGCCGGCGAGTCCCATGCCGCACGAGAAACCGGCGGCCAGTACGGGAACGCTGCGATACCATTGTTCTGTTGGAAATTTCTTGCTGAAGTAGTAGCGGCTGGCGCAGGCGCCCACCAGCATGGGCAACGCAATGTGCAACGGCTGGCCAATGCCGCCCACCATGCCGTAGAAGAATACCACCGGCATCTTGAACAGCGCGAGAACGCCGTAAATACACAGGCCGACGAACCCCGATACGGCGATGATGCTGGGTTTCAGCGCTTGTAGCAACAACGAATCCTCGGTAACATTGGCGGTAAAAATCAGGTATGCCTGTCGCGCTGCCACGGGCCATGTGCGCGCTACAAAGGGGAACTGGTCCGAGGGAATTTGGTTCATGCGCCAGAAAAACCACCAGAACAGAAAACTCGAGATGAACACGATGGGCAGCATGATCAGCTCCGCCTTGATAATCGAAGTGAATTTTGTGCGGGTTAGCTCGAGTTCTCGGAAGCGTTGCGCCGACGGACCGACATCCAACAAGGGGATAGTAGGCACAAACCAGATGTCTACCCCTTTGTAGCCGCTGGCGATGAATGCCGTTTCACGCAGGTACGGCATGATCAGTCCCTGGCCGGTAAGGCCGAACAAGCGCGCGGAGACATAGGAGTGGATGGGCGTCCAGATGAAGCCGAACACCAGGAAAATCCATACCGGGAACCCGGGCACAAGGCGATGCGATACATAGGTGAACGCCAGCATGGCGAATATGAAGAGACCGCCGGCTATCCACAGCGGGAAGTCGCCCCGTTCACGGCTGGGACGGCGATACGGCGGTTCGTCAGGCCCCAGGTTTCGCGCTTTCTCTTCCGCTTCGCGCTCACGTCGCAACGCTTCCTTGTCCGCGCGCAACGAGCTGATAATATTGGCGACCACGAAACGAATGCCGATTACAGCGACGGCCAGCGCCATGCCAATGGTGACGCTCATCCAGAAATCGAAGGAGAGTATCAGTTGGTTTACCAACAGGCCGTTGCCGGGCGTCCAGTGTTCAAAGACGCCAAAGCGATACAGGATCGGATTGCCGATGACGCTTGTTAGCACAA
>SLFT01000447.1 GCA_007124105.1 Candidatus Hydrogenedentota bacterium
CAGCGTCGCCGCCCAGCTGCGCGTGGTGACAACCACAACGGATTTGCGTTCGCTGGCGGAGTTTGTGGGCGGCGAACTGATAACAGTATCGTCCATTGGCACGGGCCGCGAAGATGTCCATCTGCTGGCCGCCAAGCCAAGTTTTATGGTACAGGCCAACCGCGCGGACCTGTGGATTCGCATAGGTCTTGAACTCGAGATAGGGTTCGAGCCGCTTGTGCTGGCGGGCGCGCGCAACCCCAATATTCATGTTGGACAACGGGGACATCTGGACGCCTCTCACGGCGTTTTTCTGCTGGATGTTCCCACAACGCCTGTTGATCGGTCGCTGGGCGATGTGCATCCCATGGGCAACCCCCATTACCACTTGGACCCGTATAACGGAAAAGTCATGGCGCGCAACATACGCGACAGGCTCAGCGACCTTGATCCGCCAAACAGGGACGCTTATAATGAAAACTATCGCGCCTTTTGCGACCGTCTGAACCGGGCCATGTTCGGCGACGGCCTGGCAGACGCTGTCACTGACGCTACGCGGCTGTGGGCCGCGCATACTGCCGGCGAGATTGACGAACTCATTGCGGCGCATGGGCTTGAAGCCGAAGGCTGGTATGGGCTGCTGAAACCTTTTCGCGGCGCGCGGATGGTTGCATATCACCGCAGCTGGGGCTATTTCGCCAGACGTTTTGCGCTCGAGATTATTGACGAACTCGAACCCAAACCGGGCATCCCCCCCACGTCGCGGCATCTGGCCGCGCTGGCAACGCGCATGCAGGCGCTGGATGTGCCCGTGATTCTCATGGAGCCCTTCTACAGCCGCAAAGCGCCCGACCTGCTCGCCGCGCGCACCAACGCGCGTGTTGTTGAAGTTGGCAATATGGTAGACGCCGAAGCAGACGCGAAAGACTATATCACCATGATAGACGCCATTGTTCGACGCCTGGCAACAACCCTTGATGCGACAACACGTTCTCGTCATGAAAACAACTGATATACCCATTTCTGACCATAAACCGGCAATCTCGTTGCGCCATGTCTGCCTTGGGTATGAAGGCGAATGGGTGCTGCACAACGTCACGCTTGATATCCCTGACGGTGTGTTTTTGCCGCTTGTAGGCCCAAACGGCGGCGGAAAAACAACCTTGTTGCGCGCCTTGCTGGGGCTGATGCCTCTGGGCGGCGGCGAAATGCTTTTTGCCTGTCGGGATACACGGCTGGGTTATGTGCCCCAGCAAAAGACCGTAGACCCGCTTTTCCCCATACCAATATTGGACATGGTCATGATGGTGTTTTACCGTGATTGGGGCTGGCTGCGTTTTGCGCGACGGGCCCGGCGCGCACAGGCGCTCGCCGCGCTTGCAACCGTGGGGCTCGAGGGGGTTGCGCACAAGAATTATCGTGAACTCTCGGGCGGCATGAAACAAAAGGCGCTCATTGCGCGCGCGCTGGCCTCTGGCGCGGATATTCTAGTGCTGGACGAGCCCACCTCGGAATTGGATGCGCCGTCCGAACGCGACATCGTCGCGCAATTACTGCGGTTGAATCAAGAACAAGGAAAAACAATCCTCATCGCCTGTCATGGGATGCAGCTTGCCCTCTCTATGGCTGAACGCGTATGTCTGGTCGAGCATGGCCGCGCTGCTATCGTGAATGTATCCGAAGCGCAACGCTATACCAACATCGAACCGGACATAAGCGCAGCGGGGTGTTCCCATGATGGATGACCTCGCCGTATTGTTTGATGTCTTTCCCTATGCCATTGGCGCCGGACTGATCATTGCAACGGTGTGCTCCGTGCTGGGCGTGTTCGTTGTATTGAAGCGGGTGGTGTTTATTGGCATTGCGTTGACGCAAACTGCCGCAGCAGGCATTGCGCTGGCCTTTGTGCTTGGCGCGCCGCCTATGATCGGGGCAACAGTCCTGACGCTGCTGACCGTGACGTTACTCGCTTATCCTTACGAGTCGCGCCGTATCCCCCGGGACGCCGTGCTCGGCTCGGTGTACGTGTTCGCCGCGGCCCTGAGCATACTGATTGTGTCCAAAAGCGGGTTCGGACTTACTGAAGTGCAAGCGTTGTTATATGGCGACTTGATTGTCACAAGTCCGCGCGATTTCTGGGTGTTATTGTTCAGCCTGGGCGCTGTATTCATTTGTTTCCTCTTTTTCCTGCGGCCGATTCTGTTTAGCTTTCTGGACCGTGATCAGGCGCGTGTCGTGGGGCTAAACGCTGGACTGTGGGAATTGCTTTTTTTTCTGTTGCTCGGGCTTGCCGCGTCCGGCGCATCGAAAGTAGGCGGTTCCCTGCTGGTATTCTGCTATCTTACCGTGCCCGCCATGATAGGGCTGTCGTTTGCAAACCGACTCTGGACAACAATGACCATCAGCGCATTGGTCGCATGTCTGGCGACAATAACGGGGATATATGTTTCCTACAGGAGCGACCTGCCAACCAACCAGACTATTGTCGTGATCCTATGCGGTCTCCTGATTTTTACAGCATCCTACCGCATTGCCATGCCGCGCCTGCGTAGACTGCGCCATCGCTTAGCGGGCCACAAGTAATCAGCAGCGACGAGGCGGCGGGCGTCCTCCCCCACTCCCTTCCTTGTGCCAGGTGGCCGTGCCATAGCGGTGTGAAATCCCCGGAAAGGCGCAGTACGTTGTCAAGCGCCTCTACCCAGAATTATAGACGTTACACCGTCCAGCCCGCATATTTCACCGAATTTCTGTTGCGCCTGCGAATCCTACGCCATCCCGGGCGTTTTGCTTGTTCGCCGATTTCGACGTGTTTTAACACGCTCTCAGCCGGCGGCCTGCGCAAAGCACTTGACTTGACGCAATCTTCGCAGGCTCACGACGAAACCCAGTGAAATATACGGGCTAGTGGATTATGGGTGAAATCCAAAGCAAATACACATAACAAAAAGGACAAGGATTTATTTGACAATAGCATATATTCGCGATATAATGAATGTACAGTACGGAGTGTTTTCAGTTAAAGCGCGTTTTTCAGGCATGTAGATTGACCAGGGCGTGTTGCGTATCGGTCACGAGCGTTTCAGAATACGCGCCGGCAGACATGTATAAGCAAGAGCGACGCACAAGACTGAGATATTGCGTATATCCGGGTGCGGTGTTCGTAGTAATGCCGACAGCCGGCTTTAATAGTTGGGTTCGTAATCGAATTGCAAAGGCTGATTCAGGTAACTGTAGTAACACAGGAAATGACCAGTTTGTGTGAAAGTGGTCGAATACAAAGGATGGGCTCATGTTAAGGAATGCTTCCGG
>SLFT01000211.1 GCA_007124105.1 Candidatus Hydrogenedentota bacterium
CAGGTCATCCGCGAGCGGGTTGCCCAGCGCATCCGTCATCACGGTGAACCCATCCTCCGCGTAGAGGTCAGAGAGGGATAACCCGACCGGGTCGGCACCGCTAATTTCGAGGTCAGGTTGCGCGAATGCCGTTGGCGCCAGGAAAATGGCTGCCAGGGCACACAAAAAAATCCCGTACGTAGCTGTGGACATCTTGTTCATAAGTAGACTCTCCCTTTCTGGTGACTTGCTAGTTTCGATTAGCAACATTAAAGAACCTTCGAAAAACCGTACCTTGAAAAACCTAATCATCATTGGTCTGTGAGGCAGACCACAATTCGACTTCCTAATCTTACATCATAATTGAAGTATACACGATGTTTTCCCAAATGTCAAGCTTTTTTTTGTGTCATTTGCGACAAGGTATACCGGGTGGACAAAATGGGCGGGTACAGCGGGCACGCTTTTGTTTGCGGAGTTGTGGATGGGTTACACTTTGTGGGGTGGTTCGCCATGAGGCTTTCAGCCTCCACCATAAACGTTGAGATGTAGTATGTTGTTCGCGCTTCAGCGTGCCGGGCGCGCCTCTAATCCTGAGTTGATGTGTTGACGCGGTACGCTGAAACGTGAACAATATACTACATTTCAGAGCAGAAGGGTATTTTGTTATGTTGCGACGCTCTTTTATTGGTTCCTGCACGGCGGCATTGGCCGGCTCGGGCTTATTTTGCGGTGTTGGCGCGGCTTCCGGCGTTGCGCGGTCCTTTTCGAATGCGCCGCTGCGTATTTCCGCGCCGCTGGACTGGTTTCCTGGTCGGCGCCCGACAGAAAAGCTTGCGGGTGTGGCGGCCTGGGGGCTGCCCGCTTACGAATGGCTGTGGCCCCTTGGCGACCCGGACGCGTTCCGGGCGCAGTCGGACGCGCTCGGCCTTGAATTAAGCTGTATTGTCGGCGCGGGCGCAATCGCCTCGGGCTGGATGACGCGTCGCGAGGACCACGACAAGACCGAGGCGATGTTCGTAGAGCGTGTGGCGCTGGCCCGGCGGCTCGGTTGCAAACGGCTGGTGGGCTTAACAGGCGCCATGCGCGACGATGTGTCCGCGGCGGAACAAACAGACTACGTGATACAGTGTTTGACGCGGCTTGCGCCCATTGCCGAGGACAACGACGTTGTTCTTGTACTGGAAGCGCTGAACACGCGCGTGGATCATCCCGGTTTTTTCCTGACGCGGACCGACCAGACCGTTGCGATTCTGAAAGCGGTGGACAGCCCGAATGTTAAGATGCTGTTCGATATTTATCACCAGCAAATCACTGAAGGCGATATCATCCGCACCATCCGCGAGAACATCGCGTATATAGACCATTTTCATGTAGCGGACAATCCAGGCCGAAACGAGCCGGGCACCGGCGAGCTGCATTACGCCAACATCTTCCAGGCGATTGTGGACACGGGTTACACCGGTTTCGTTGCGCTTGAATGCGGGTATTCCACGGGCGATTATGAAGACGCGCTGCGGGCCACACTGGCATGCATGCCTCAGGCGCGCAACGACAGTATTGTATAGGACGTATGGGACGTATAGGAGTTATGAGAAAAAACCGGCTTTACTTCCGGGTTGCGGGCATCGCCCGCTTTTACCCGGATATTTCGCCAGATTTCTGTTGGGGCAATAGATGACTGCTGAAACATTATATACGATAGGCCATTCCAATCACACAGAAGACGTGTTTCTTTCATTGCTTGCCGCGCAGGGCGTTTCGGCGGTTGCGGACGTGCGTTCGCAGCCCTTCAGTCAATACACGCCGCAATACAACAAGGACGCGTTGGCGTCCATCCTTGGCGACGCTGACATCCAGTACGTTTTTCTTGGCCGCGAACTTGGCGCGCGCCGTCACGAGGAGGCGTGCTATGTTGACGGACGCGCAAAATACGAGCGCGTCGCGTTGCAGCCCTTGTTCCAGACCGGACTGGAACGCCTGTTTCAAGGGATGACGCGCTATCGCGTATCGCTGCTGTGTTCGGAGGGGGACCCCATCGCCTGCCATCGGGCGATACTTGTGTGCCGCGAGATTAAGAAACAACGCCCCGTGTTGCCGATACAGCATATCCTGCCCGACGGCGCCACGGAAACGCACGAGGCACTGGAAGAACGCCTGGTTGCGCTGCACGGGCTGCAACCCGAACTGTTCGGCGATCTGACCACGCTTCCAGGTTTAGTCGAAAAAGCCTACGCGTTGCAGGCGTCAAAACTCGAATACCAGCCAGGAGAGGCGACGCCATGACATTATTCACCATCGGTTTCACACGCAAATCGGCCGAGACCTTTTTCACGCTGTTGCAGGAGGCCGGCGCGCGGCGCGTTGTTGATATACGGCTGAACAACAGCTCGCAGCTGGCGGGATTCGCGAAGGCGCGTGACCTGGCCTATCTGTTGCGCGCCATCGGGGGCATTGACTACCTGCATCAACCGATGTTCGCGCCCACAGCGGACATCCTTGACGCCTTCAAAAAGAAAGAACTCGCGTGGGACGCCTACGAGCGGGCCTACGACAACCTCATGAACGAACGCGACGCGGACGCTTTTGCCCTTGCCGCGCTTCGGGACGGCGATTGTCTTCTGTGCAGCGAACATGATCCCGCGCAGTGTCACCGGCGTCTATTCGCAGAGCGTCTTTTGCGTCACAACCCTGATTTGGAGATAGCGCATTTATGAGTATGACGCGGCTGGTGGTTCTGGCCAACTCATGGAAACATTCGGACTGGTGCATAGCGGGTATCGCGTTAGAGACGGGCGCATGGGTACGTCCGGTAACGGATTTGGACGATGGGCGCGTCCCCAAATCAGCGATGCGGCTGGACGGCTATTTTCCGAAACTACTGGACATTATCGAATTGCCGCTTGCGCCTACAGGCCCCGATTACGGTTTCGAGAAGGAAAACCGTACGCTGCTGCCCGGCCCCTGGCGTCGCCATGGCAACATGCGTCCGCAAGATTTGCTGGCATACGCGCGCCCGGCGGATACACTCCTGCATAATCACGCCCCCTATGTGTCGCTTGACGTATTGCAGCAAAAGAAGCGTGCCGAGCAAACGTCGCTTCAACTGATTGCGGTGGACAATTTTCGGGCGCGCCAGGCGCGCAAACGAACGACGGGCGACGCCACCTGGCAGGGACTTTTTTCCGCGGGCGGCCGCGAGCAGGCCATCCGCATTACCGACCCTGTGTTTGTTGGAAAGCTGAGCGCGGGCTACAAGCCACACGCGCGCTGTCTGCTGACCATGAGTTTAAGCATGCCGTACAAGCCGCCGGACTGGGGAGAAGACACACCGCCGGCGTGCTGGAAGCTCATCGCGGGCGTCATTGAAGCGCCGGGGACCCAGGTCTGAGTGGGGTTTGTTTAAGGTATGGTGGGCGATACTGGACTCGAACCAGTGGCCTCTGCCGTGTGAAGACAGCGCTCTAACCAGCTGAGCTAATCGCCCACGGGGAACGGAATTGTAGCATAGCCTGGTTTGGGAGGTCAAATGATTGATTTGGGTGGGAATTATGGGACTTATGGCATGGGCTTTGTTTTTGGGGTCCTTGCTTATGTGTTTTGGGCTGTGGCGCGTGCGCGGTTTACCTGTATAAGGGTAAACTGCGCAATAATGACTGCCGCCATCACCACGGGCATGGCGTAGAAAGGCGCTTCGATGCCGGCGCCTTCGGCCGCCAGCGCGAACCCGATGCCGCCCACGAGTCCGCCCATGCCGACCACGCCCTCATTGATGGCGGCGCGGCTGTGCTTGCGCAAGGGGTTTGCCATGCCGTAGAACCCGCTGGAGAAAAAGGCCACGCCGAGATTGGCGCCGATGAGTGCAAAACAAAGGGCCATGACAACAATGCTGTAGGTATGGCCCAGGGTCCACATGGCAACGGCGGTGAGCGCCTGTATAGCTACGAGCACGGAAAAGCGATGGTGCCACCACGCGCCCCGCCCAAGCACAAGGAACACGCCGCCCATGGCCAATCCCAGGGCCATGGCCAGCCAGGAGAACCGGGTTGCGGCGGCGGCGTTGAGTCCGGCCACTGCCTCATGCTCGAACAACAAGCGCAACTGTCCGGCGGCAATAATATCGTCCAGCCGCTTGGGTACGGCGGCGCGCGTGGCGCCAATGCATATATGGGCGGCAAAAGTGGCGCACCATGCGCTTAACAGGAACGATTCGCTGGCGAGATCGTGAGCGGCGCGCAGTTGCAGCACATCCGCCGCCGCCTCGCCGAAATAGGCGCGTTCATCTGGAATAGACCGCAACAGCAACATTACAGCCAAACACAACAACGCGATAAGAACAAAAGGCATTCTATAATCAAGGACATACAACGGCCCGGCCAGAAACGGGCCAGCTGCGCTTCCCGTGCTCCATCCGATGTTGAGCAGTCCCATGTGTCGCGCCCGTTTCGCGGGAACATGTTCCGCGCCCACATAGGAATGGAACGCGGGCCACGCGAATGCGGTCATGGTCAAGGCGGCCGTGAACAACGCGCCGCACACCCAGGGATGACGAAACAGGGGCATGGCGCATACAAACAGCATGAAACCAAGAGAGCCCAGCATCCCCCAGGAAAGACCGTTGTGGGCGCGGGCCACGAACCGCGACGACACAAGACTGGTCGCGGCGTATCCCGCCGCCTGCACGCCGGCAAACAACCCCGCCATCATGGCGCCGCCGCCAAGCTGGTTGAAAACAAAGAACGGCATGGCCGTGAAGGCGGAAGTCACGGCGGCGCTGAATAGAAATCCAATAAGCGCCACCCGTCGCGGCGGCATGAAACAAGTCGAGAAATCGGGATGGGGTGGGTTCATCAGGGGCGTTACAATCGTTGTATGTTGTCAGCAGACGCTGTTGTATTGCGGGTAAAGGAATGGGCGCAGAAAAACGGAAACGCTGGGGAAACAATCCGCCAGAGCGCCGCATTATAGCATAAAACCCTCAACAGGTGATGTTGCTCCTGATTGACCGAATTGACCGCATTGACCGTGTTGACGTGATGGACGGGATGCCGCGTCTGCATTGACGCTGGTATTTTGATTTCCGCAGCGTTCAGTCCAAGGCGCATGAGACGATTCACGCTGCAAGTCGAATCTATGTTATTGTGTTGCACACCATTGCGCTGCGGTTTGGGCAGCGCATCAGAGAGAAACCACAAGCAACAAGGAGAACATGGGACATGAAGAAATTTCTGTTGATTGGGTTGGTGGTGCTTGTATTGCTGGTGATTGGGGCGGGCGTATTCGCGCATTTACAGTTGAGCGGGGCCATGTCCGGCGTTGCGCGCACGGTGACGCCCGGCGAGCCCATGCCCGCGTTTTCGCTGACTGATTACGAAGGGGACACGCACAGCTTGGACGACTATGAGGGCAAGGTTCTGGTGCTTGACTTCTGCTCGCACAAGTGTCCTTTTTCGGTGGGGGTTGACCCGCACACGGCGGCGCTGTCGCGGGCTTATGCGGACAATGACGACGTGGTGTTCCTGGGCATAGACTCGCATTACGACACCAGCTTTGACGAGATAGAGGCGTATGTTACGTCCGCCGACATCCCCCACCCCATTGTTCGCGACCCGGAAAACCGTTACGCCGACGCGGTGGGCGCGCTGGTGACCCCTGATTTTTACGTTGTGGACCAATCGGGGCGGCTCGCGTATCGTGGCGCTTTTGACAACCGCATCCGCCCGGACAGCGAAGGAAGCCGTCCTTACGTGGCCAACGCCATTGAAGCGCTTCTGGCCGGCGGCGAGATTTCGCCCACCCAAGTGCCTTCGTGGGGCTGCACCATCAAGCGCGCGCCATAAGGCGGCGCGGCCGTGTACCTTATCGGTTTTCTTGTATTATGGGGTTCGCGCAACGACTCTGTTGCATCGGACGTATGGGATTTATGGGACGCATAGGATTTATTAGGCGCTTAACTCGGGCTGGCTGACAATTTTTTGTAAGTTTCGCGTATCATACTCATATAAAATGTTTTGTTGTTGAAAATGCCAGTATAACAAATCATATCTGTGTCTATTTGTGTCCATCTGTGGTCAAAAAAGAGACCAAGAAGACTTTACCACAGATGAACACAGATGAACACAAATAAACAATAAGATTGTATAGCTGCGCCGCAGGCGCCACTTCTTCCGGACGAAGCGTAGTGCCTTATCGGTCGTCTTCTATCATAAACAACAAGAAACTTTTCTTATGAAGTCAAATATCAGGCGTTATTTCGTTTTATAGCAACTACTTAGAACGCTAAAACAAAGTATGAAAACTGCAGCGAATATTTGTTATTTTGTGGTCTTTCAAGTATACGTACCTGTATTTTGGGTTGTGGGTAAAGCCCACGTTGGAACAAACGACTGTACGTTCCGGTTGTGGGCGCCGTCGGCTTTAGCGCAAAGAAATTTGTTGGGCTGAGTGCGACGATAAAGCCTTGACTTGAAATCTGGGGATTGATTTGGTAAAAAGGAGATGTTCATGCATCATCGTTACTTTATATTATATGTGGCGGTTGCCGCCTGTGTTGTTGCCGCCGGGCGCACAGAACCGATGGAAGGAGCGTATCCCATGCCGGAACCCATGCCCGAGAACGTCTATCACGGCGAACTGGTCCGCTATCCAGGCCCGTGGACCTTTCTGCTGCACCGGCCGCATATCATCCTTGTCAGCGACGACCAGCTGCGCGCGCTGGCCGACCCGGATAAGGTAATCGATCTCAGCCTGACCTATGACAAACGCGAGCAAAGTCTGCGCCAGATTTGCGAGGAGGCGAAAACGGCGGGCCATCGTACACTTATCTTGGCCCATGACCATTTCTTTTCCCAGTATCGGGGCGGTTCGGACGGCAAGCCACGGGAATTAACGCCCGACCGCGACGCGTATGTGGAACTGATTGGCGACATCAGCGCCTTTGCGCAGCAATACGGCCTTGGCCTTGAACTGAGTCTGCTGTCGCCCCTCGAGATAGGTCCCGGCTACCAGGAGCAGACCGGCGAATCGGGGGTGTGGATGCATTTCCGCAAGGGGCTGCGCGACCCGGTGTCGGGCGCCTACAGCGTACAACTCTGGCGGCAGCAGCGCTGGGGCAACAACAAGGGCGTGGTGGCGATTGAAGACGCCGGCGTGCGCGTGTTCGCCTTTCGCGAGCGCGGCGTACGCGGCACGCCGTATCGCGTGGTGCGCCCTTCGGATATCGTGGAAATCACCGATACGGCCAGGGTCGAGGTATTCGAAGGCGCAACCCGTCAGTCGGGCGACTACCAGGCGGTGCGCATCCGTGTGCATGGCGCGGGCCAGGGCGACGGCCGCGACCGCGTGTTAGTGGTGCAGCACTATCGCACCCCGGAAATGGATTACTTCAGCGAAAGCGCATTGCCCTATCTCACCGGATTATGCGACCAATACGCCGACGCAGGCGTAAAACTGAACGCCCTGTACAGCGACGAGATGCACATCCAACAGAACTGGACTTATTTTGGCCACCACGATCATGGACAATTCGCGTTGCGCTATGTGAGCCCTGGCTTCCAGCAACGTTTTGCCGCCCTGCACGGGGCTGAATACGCGGATTTTGCGAAATACCTGGTCTATTTCGTACACGGCCAGGAAGACATGGCCAATGATTTAAGCGCGACCCTGGATATGATGCACGTATTCGGAGACAGCGCCGAGGATATTCAGCGTACCGCGCTGTTTCGCGCCAATTACTACCAGTTGCTGAACAGCGGCGTTACCGACCTGTTTCTGGCGGCGAAGCGTCACTTGGAAACGCGCATGGGCTATCGGCTCGAAGCGCGCGCCCACGCCACCTGGGCGGAGAGTCCGACCATTGATAAATGGAACACAGGACGCCAGCCGCATCAGGCGCACCAGTACGAATACACGCCAAATTTTCAATGGTCCTGCACCGTGCATCAGGCGGCGGCGGCCTGCCACGACTATTTCAAGTGGGGCGACTATCTCACGGGCGGCGGCACAGACCATCCCGAAGGGGGCTGGCTCGACCGCAACTATCTCGGACTTGCGCTGGCCAGTTCCCTTGGCATCCTGAACGACATCCCCTACGCTTACTGCGCCCACTGGGGCATGCCCCATGAAATCAGCGAGCGGCGCAGCGGCCTTGTCAACGCCTACGGGGCTGCGGGCGCTCCCTATTACGGCATGGTACAGGACATGGAACACCGCGACGTGGATGTCCTCATGCTGTATCCTTTGGACCTGGTCGCCGTTGACGAACGTTTCGGCAGCTGGATGACCCAGTACGGTTACGCCAATGTCATTACCCAGGAAAAACTGCTCGAGCGCGGCGCCGTGACGGATGGCGCGATCACGCTGGCGGGCCGTCGCTTTTCGACACTGGCGACGTTGTTTGAGCCCTTTCCGTCTCAAGAACTGTTGGCGATGATGACCGAACTGGCAGAACAGGGCGGACGCGTGGTGTGGTCTGGGCCGCCGCCGGTGGTGGACCGCGACGGCGCGCCCGCGCTCGAGGCCTGGAGCGCGCTTACCGGCGCTGACCACGAGCCCGATCCCGGAATGGGGCTTATCCTTCCGGGGCGCCGGGTAACGTTTTCAGGCCCGCTGGCTGCCGTTCCCGATATGCGCATATTAACAGATTTTACTGTTGATCTTGTGTATCCGCTGACGCCCCGCGCTGACGCCGCGACAGTCGCCACACTGGGCGATCGTGTTGTCGGCGTACACCGATCGTTGGGCGCGGGATCGACAACCACGCTCGGATTCCGACCACGGGACGACCAATCGCACAGCCTTGGCTATGACGGGCGCTACTGGTTCGAGATACTGCATGGCCTGGGCGCGTATCCCGGCACGGGCGCATTTGACGGCGTTAACGACAACACAGAATACCTGTCCCGCGCCACGGACTACCTGTGCTGCCGTTTCCCGAACGGCGCGCTGGCCATTGCGCCGCACCTGCGTACGTTGGAAGAAGGGTGGCCGGGTGGATTCGCCCGCACCCGCGAGGAAGACCTGGCGCTGCTCGAGACGATTGACTTGCCTTCGGATAGAATAACGCTGGAAGATTTCCAGATACAGGGCAAGACCGTATCATACACCGGCGCACACGCGGTTACATTCCGCACGGACGAAAACAACAGACTTATCGCTTTTGCCGGACGCGACACGGACCGCATCACCGTGGACGGGGCCACCACGGTATTTGCTGACCGGCCCATGCCGCTAGTCGCCTGGGCGCCGGTGCGCGCGGACCGACGCGTTCCCGACGGCGCGACGCATCTTGTGTTCTACTGGGGCGAGGGAGAACTGCGCATTCCCATGACGGGATTGCGGGAACCTGTGGCCGCATACGTGGAAGGCGCCACCCCCGGCAGCCGCGGTGAAGCGCTGACAACACGGCTTGAGGACGCCTGTCTGGTGATTACTGCGGACGGCCGGTTTGGGAACCGATGGGTATATGTTTTGCAGGATTGACCGAATTGACCATATTGACCATATTGACGTGATGCCGCGTCTATATTGGTGCGCATCTTTTGATTTCTGCTGCGTTTAGTACCTTGTCGGCTCATAGGGCCGATAAAAAACAAGACGTTATCCGTCGTTTTTAGTAGGACGTGTAGGACAGGTAGGACGCGTAGGACATTTATTCGCTGAAGCGGGCGAGGCCGTCCTACCGGTCCTACAAACCGAGATTGGATACCAATCTGGGTTGCGGGCAACGCCCGCGTTTAGCCCCTTATCCGCGCCAGAAACGCCAGCACTTCAGCGGCCACCTGGCGTCGCTCGAAATCCCAGAAGATGATGTGGTCCGAGGTTTCCAGCCACACGGCGCGCTTATCTACAGCGGGCAGTTTCTCGAAGACAGCTTGTGACGAAGTGGGGTCTGTTACCGTGTCCCGCTTGGAATGGATGAGCAGTGTGGGCACAGTGATCTTCTCGATGGTCCGGTCGGACTGCGCCTGCGCCGCAAGTATCATGGCGGTGCGTCCGCCTCGGGAAGGTATCCAATTGTAGGAGATAATCTCGGAACGCGCCTCGATGCGGTTTACCGGTTGCAGCCCCGGAGCGCGGTACACCCAATGCACCAGCGGCGCCACCATGCCCACCCATGTTTCCGGGCGCAATATGTAATACCATTGATAGGTGATGCGATAATAGGGCGCTGTCAATATGAGCCCTTCGAGCGCAACCTCGGACGCTGCAAGCGTCGCCAACGCGCCGCCCATGGAATGCCCCAGCAATACAACGGTATCATAGCGTTCCCGCAACTCCGCCAACTCATCGAGCACACTCTGTCGCAATGCGGCCGCCGTGGTCTGCGCGAATTCCCGGGGCGACGTACCATGTCCGGGAAGCAACATGGCCCGCACACGCCAGCCCGCTTCGGCCACCTGGTCGGGAAGATCATGAAAGCTGTTGGGCGTACCCGCGAACCCATGCACGAACAACACCGCTTTGTCGGTATTCTCAGGACCCAGCGTCCGCGGTTCAGCGCCTTCGATGATGCCCGTGTCTGGATCGCGCGGCGTTTGTTGGTCGTGCAGCGTAACCCGCTCTTCGGCAACCCTGTTCCAGAACATAAGCCCTCCTCCCAGCAAAAACGCTAAAACAATAAATAATACTATGCGTATCATTGTTCTCTTTCTGTTATTGAACCACGCGATTGGGGATGGACGCAACATTGTGCTATTATAACAGGGCGTTGCCTTGGCGTAAAAATCATTTGCCACCCGACAGGATACTACAAGAAGAGCGTTTTCCTGGAGGGGAAATCATAGCAAGCCCCTATCGCCATCATATTCGCCTTTTCTCTGGGGCTCGCTTCCGAAACGACGGTTTCGGGGCATTCGCGTGGCTGACTTTACGCTATTGCGTTCAGCGCGGCATCGTAGTCGGGTTCCTGGGCGATCTCCGGTACAAGTTCCGTGTACGCCACCTTGCCGTCCTTGTCAATAACCACCACGGCGCGGGCGAATAATCCGGCCATGGGCCCATCCACAATGGCGACTCCATATTCCTTGCCGAATTCAGGATGACGAAACGCGGACAGGGCCGTGACATTGTCCAGGCCTTCCGCGCCGCAGAAACGGCCCAGCGCGAAGGGCAGGTCCATGGACACACAAATTACCGCCGTGTTGTCGAGAGATGACGCCTTCTCATTAAACGTACGCGCCGCCGTTGCGCATACTGCCGTATCAATACTTGGAAAAATATTGAGCACCACCGTTTTTCCCGCTAGTCCCGCGCCGGCGCATTCGCCGAGGTCCGTTCCCGTCAAGGTAAAAGCGGGCGCCTCTTTTCCAAGCTCCGGCAGATCGCCGCTGGTATGAAATTCATTGCCATGAAGTGTGATCGCAGCCATTGTGTGTTCCTTTCTTTCCGCGCTGTTGGTACGCACGCTCATACATTGTTTTGCAGCGCCCCGCATCGCTTGTTTTCGCGAACAGACGCGCCGCATTCCCAGTGTTCTTTGTTTCAGGAGTAACCCCACGACAGGTCTCTGTATTCCACAAATTATTCTGCGTTGGAAATTTGTTTCGTATGTGAACTGTCACACAGCGCTGGACGCGCCAGACGATGGCGCATTTACATTCTCATTCTTTTTGTCGGCGACGCAAGGCTTATGAGCGCCTATCTCGCATTGCCAGCTTGTTCGCGCGGATGCGCCCCCTTTTTTCGCAATAGATGTCGTCAGCCCGGACATGTTGCAAAGCGTGAATATTACCGCCCCTTCGTTCGTCCTGTTATATGTTGAAACCATTGGTTATGTTTACGTTGTCCAATCTGGTACAATACGACGCTTCGAGCTGCGTACAACGCGCTTCGATATGTCCGGTTCGGACAACCACCCAAAACATTTATGACGCAACAACTAACTTAGACAAGGAGTAGATCATGAAGAAGACAGCATTGCGGTTTGGCGTTTGTGCAGCGGCCCTGACACTGTGTTTTACAGCGGCAACATTCGCCGAGGATGCGGGCATGGACGCCATCGAGATAGACCTGCCAGAGCCGTTTTTCGGCGGTACGCCGCTGGACTACTGGAGCCCGAACCTCGAAGAGTATGACTATCGCGACCGTCCACCCTTCATGGCGCCGGAAGGCACATCAAACGTGGCGCTGGAAAAGCCGGTCACGAGCAGTGTACCGCCGCTGCACGGTGAATTATCTCA
>SLFT01000288.1 GCA_007124105.1 Candidatus Hydrogenedentota bacterium
ACCCGATACGATCGGTCATTTCTTCCCAGTCCCGCTGATAGCGAAAAACCGAATCAAGACACTTGCGGTTGAACCCTTCGACGCCGTACTCTTCAATGGCGGCCTTGCCGCCCTCGAGGATATTTAATTCCTTGCAGACTTCGATCTCCACCGGCAATCCATGAGTGTCCCAGCCAGCCTTTCGTTCGCACAGAAAGCCGTCCATGGTCTTGTAGCGCGGGAAAATATCCTTGATCGTTCGAGTCAGACAATGGCCAGGATGGGGCAGACCATTGGCCGTGGGCGGCCCTTCATAAAAAACAAAACGAGGGGCGTCCCGGCGCTTGTCCAGGCTTTGATGATAAATTTTTTCGGCCTTCCAGAAGTTCAGCGTCTCCTGTTCCGACTTCTGAAAACAAAAAGGCGAAGGCACGGGTTCAAATACGGAATTGCTCATAATAACACCATCTTTTTCGGGTAGTTACACTGCGTCAGGTTCATGGACGCATTGATGCAAGGTAAACATGAGGGAGTGCGTCATTGTGACGGATTGACGGGCATTATTTCAAGTTGTCCTTGGAAATCAGATTGTGGGAATGTGTTGGAACAATACGGAACCTTTATCTTTCCGCTCAGTCCACACCGTTCCTGGTTGATTCCGCGTACTTGCGCAGGCCATGAACATTCTCATGCGGCGTATCCCGTGGGATTTCACAGCCGGCGGCGATAATATAGGCGTCTCCTGCCTGGCGGCGGCATTCCATGACCTTGTCCAGTACATCCTGTTCCGCGCCGTTGCGCAGCACGGCCAGCGGATCCATATTGCCGGCCAATACCTGCTTGGGACCCATGGCCGCGCGGGCTTCATCCAAGGGAACCATCCAGTCCAAATCAACAATCTCACAACCAAGCTTCCCCAGTCCGTCAAGGATAGGGCGCGTATTGCCGCAGATATGCAACCGGACACGTCCGCCCGCGTTGTGGATGCCGTCCACCAGCCGTTTCTCGAAGGGCCACACAAACTCCTCATAAATCGCGGGCCCGACCAATGACGCTGCCGCGTCGCCGACGCCGATGATGTCCGCGCCCGCTTCAATCTGCGCCTTCACGAAAGCAAGGGCCAGCTCAAGTACGAAGGCAAAGAGGTCGCGCACAAAGGACGGTTCTTCAATGAAATCCATCATAAGCGCGTTGATGCCGCGCAGGTCGGCGCCCTCCGCGCAGGGCCCTTCCACCCAGCCCTCGATGAGTTTATCCGCGCCCACCTTCTCCTTGAACAAGGCCGCCGCCTGGATACGGTCCAACATGCGTACGCCTGCAAGCGGGTCAGGCATAGCCAGCGTGTTCAACCGCGCCTTGTCCGCCAGCAACGCCTTCCCTTCGTTAATGGCCGGCGGCTGGTCGTCGTAATAGGCAATGGTCGCGCCACAGTCCGCCGCCTCGCGCGCCGGATCGGAGATACAGGACACATAATCAAAGCCGAACGCTTCCGCAACGCGCAATTGCGCTTCCACAAGTGTGCGGTAGTCCGTTGCGTAGCGGCGATAGGATACGTCGTTGTAGTCCGCCGCAAACATCATTGTAATCGGCATCAGGGGCACACGGTCCACCGGGCGTCCCACAATCTTGTTCATTATCCGTTCACGTCCTGTCATAGCGACTCCTGACAAGTTGAATGTAGTATTACCGAAAACACTATAGTAGACGAAGTCGGTTGCCGCTCACAAACAGGACAGGAGCGCGAGAAGGTCATTTGGTGTATGAAATCGCGTGGGACCCTTGATGGGGGCAACCGTTGGGGAACGATTTCGTTGTTCGCTATCCTATGATGTTGCTCTTGCCGATTGCCGAATATGGTATGATTTTGCGCACAGACAAGCGGCATTGCGCCATTTCGTGAAAGCTGTTCCATTCCGAACAGTACGATCTATTGGATAAGCGATATGACGGCATCTCACGTTTATGACATACGAAACTGGGAACAGGCGGAAACCGTTCGCGACGGAATTCTCATACGTCCGGGCCAGAAAATATTGAACAAGCGCCTGGTACTGTTTGTAATCGGTCTGGCGACATTGGTTCCTCTTGGCGTAGTGTATTATGCCGCGCCTCAATTTGCGCATACCTGGACACTGCGGAACGCCCTTATCCAGGAAGCCACAATGTTTGACACAACAGAAAACGATGTTGCCAACGATAGCAACACGCTGCAAGCGCAGCGTCAGGCTCGCGACGAAACGCGACAAAAACGGGAAGCGCACTTAACCAACCGTATGCAACAGGCCATATTGCTGTTCATGATCAGTGTCCTTGTGATTGGTACGCTTGCGCCAATCAGTTGCCTGTGGAACTGTCTGCGTATCGAAACCACGCCCCGCGGCGATATTGTCGTCTTTCATCAAGGCGTATTGCTCTCGTCAACCCGCGAATGGCCGATACGTGGCTTTCGCTGTTGCGCTCCACATATCAAGGAGGTAAGGCGCAACAACAGGTTCGGACAGTATCACGTCTGGTGGTTCTGTGTCAGGCTGATGCCGGCCGTGCGCGGCGGCGCGCGCATTGAATTTCAACTTGTCGAAAGTATGGCGCCAACCTCTGCTTACGGAAGCAACCGAATGCAGCAATTCGCGGAAGCGTTGGAACAGCTGACAGGTCTTCCCGCCCACGGCTTCGATGAAGACGTTGGCGTTGAATCCTCAGGGAGAGCAGACGTACGGCAGACAACAACCGCGCCAGCCGCGACACGCCGCGTCTATCATTCCGTGGAAGACGCACCGCACGAACTGCGCGAACGATTTACGCTACTCAAGGAGCAGGCCTGTCGAAGCGGAAGCCCATCGGCAAGCATGGAGACCATCACGGTGGAAGAAGACGGCGTCGCGCACACCTATCACTCATTGGAAGAGATGCCGCCGGAACTGCGGGAGCGCTATGCACAACTCAAGCGTGTTGCACAGGGACGTTCTGCGCCGCCCGGCATTACCGTTGAGACAGAGGACATAATCATTGAGACCCCTGAAGACGCTTGATGGTATATGTAGGTTCAGAAATGGATGGTATGCTTTCACCTGATAACTATGCAGTGTTTCTACACATTTTTTGTTTCATCAAATACGTGTGCTATCCTGAACGGGAGTCAACACGTTATTTTATAAGATGTCTTACAACCTGACAAATGAGGACAAACAAAATGGAAGGTGTGCGTTTTCTGGTGGATGACAAGGGCCACAAGACGGCCGTTCAGATTGACCTTGGCCTCTATGGCGGCCCGTGGGAAGATATCTATGATGCCTTGCTTGCTGTTTCCCGGAAGGCCGAACCGCGAGAAACGCTTGAGGCGGTCAAGGCGCGTCTGAGACGTCAAAACAAATTATAGGATAATGGCTGAGTATACCATCACTGTTTCTCGTTCCGCCCGGAAAGAGCTCGAGCGTCTGGACAAAGGGACTCTGCCCCGGGTCTTCGGGAAAATCGAAGCGCTCGCCTCATCGCCCCGGCCGCCTGACTGTCGCAAGATACATGTTCACGATGGATTATGGCGTGTACGCACAGGCGATTATCGTGTTATTTATGCGATAGATGATAAGCGTCGCACTATGAGATATTGTTGCCGTACGTCATCAGCGGGATGCTTATCAACCACGGTGAACATGTCAAAAGCCCTCTGCTAATCAGGCGGCTGAAGAAATAAAGATAACGTAATAATGCCCACGACAAGGTAAATGCGAGAGGAGCGCATATATGAACACATGGAGAAAGACCGTTTTATTCTTCTTTTGCGCGTTGTGTATTGTGGCGTCGGTTGGCGCGGCGGCGCATACGCAGACCATAAACGATTCACGGCGAAACGCCATTGTTCGCGCCATTGAGGAAGTAACGGCGTCGGTGGTTACCATTAACGTGGTGGAAATCAGGCGGGAGCGGGTCATTGACCCCTTTTTTCATAATTTCATGGGCCTTTTTGATCTGCATCCGCACCGCCCCCGTGTACGCGGACGCGCCATTGAAAGTATTGGCACGGGCTTCATCTTCGATGATCGCGGCCATATCCTCACCAACTTTCATGTTATCGAGAAGGCCGACCACATCACCTCGGTTACCCTGTCCGACGGACGCAACCTGGACGTGGAGGTGGTGGGCGCGGATGAGCGAACCGACATTGCCGTACTACGCGTCGTTTCCGATGGTGCGCTGCCTTACGCGCGGTTGGGCGATTCGGACGCCCTGCTTGTTGGCGAATGGGCTATCGCCATTGGCAATCCCTTCGGCGCCATGATCCAGGACCCGCAACCCAGCGTCAGCGTCGGCGTGATATCGGCGAACCACCGGCGCGTACGTCGCGAGGTGGGCGGCGGCGAGCGCCTTTACCAGGGCATGATACAGACCGACGCCGCCATCAACCCCGGCAACAGCGGCGGGCCGCTCGTAAACGCTGATGGCCAGGTGGTGGGCGTCAACACCATGCTGTTCTCACAGAGCGGCGGCCATCAGGGGCTGGGTTTCGCTATCCCCGTCAACCGCGCCCGGCGCGTAGCCGATGAGATCATCCGTTATGGGCGCCGTCGCAATCCCTGGTTCGGATTCCGAGGCGAAGCGGTGAGCGAGGTGAATCCCTATACGTTGCAACAGCTGGATATACGCAGCGACTACGGTGTGCTGGTGACCGAAATTCACCGCTCAAGTCCGGCCTATCTGGGGGGACTTGAACTGGGCGACGTGATCCTCGCCGTAAACGACGAGCGTGTGGAACATCCCCTCGATATAGACTTCATCAACTGGGGGCTTTTCATCGGCGACAAGGTCAGTCTCGATATTGATCGCAAAGGCAATCAGCGGCGTATCGAATTCATCGTCGAGGAGGTCGGAGTAATGACAGGGTGACATACAGCGCTGTTGGTTTAACTGCTAAAGACCGGTAATTGGAATGGCGTAAGATTCGCAGGCGCAAAAGAAATCTGGTGAAATATCCGGGTTAGTCCAACGCGCTTGGAATAAGCGCGTGTAGTTTCTGTAAAATGAGCAGTTAATAAATCGCGGGCAAAACAGGAGACATCGCCATGTCAGTTGTAGCATTGTGTTTGAGTGTTGGATTGGGCGCGGTTACGTTGGAACAAATCCCAGGACAAGCCGAAATCGGTTGTATTGAGATACACGGCGTCGCCGCGGGGGAATTCAATGTGGAACTGTGGCGCGAGGGGACATTCAATTTTGTAAAAGATAAACGCCACCCGCTGCTGGAACCGCGCCAGGCCGGGGTATACCGTAACATCTATGCGCCTTCCGCCGTGCGTATGGACGGCGGCTGGCGTTTGTTCTATGGCGCATGGGACGGCATTGACGTGGGCTACGACTGGATATACAGCGTGTTCACGAAAGACTTTATTGACTTCGGCGCCAGGGAAACCATCATTGAAAACGGCGTGTTTCGACATGTATGCAACGTAAACGCGCTGGCCCTTCCGAGCGGCGGTTTCGAGATGATGTGTACGGTGTATCCGGACAAAAACGACCGGAACAAGCCGGCTTATTTCACAAGCCCGGACGGCAGTGCCTGGAATGGCCGCGAAGCCCCTTATCCGGCGGACTACAGCGACATTATCACCATCGAAGGGTACCCTGATTACGATAATGCCGATATTAACGGCATGAATGTGATTTTCAGGGACGGCGACACATTGCGTTTATACTTTAACGATTTCAAGAACTTTGGCAACGTTTTTCGCGCCACCAGTACGGATGGCAAACGTTTCGAGTATAACGGCGTTGCGCTGGAATGTAGTCTTGTGGTGAACGACGTCAAGCGTTTTGATGTGGATGGGAAACACTGCTGGCTCATGGGGCTGCACCTGAACCGCGAGGGGTTATGGTACAGCATGTCGCCAGACGGCGACGCTTTCGAACCCGAACAACCACTGTTAACCCATGCCGGACCGGAAGACCGGTATATCGTGGCGCTCGGCTGGGTCACCGACGGCAATCGGCTGCTCGGCGTACTCTATGGCGCGGGCGCTGTCCCTGAACTCAACCGAAACCGCATCTTCGCGCGCTGGCTGCAAAAGCGGGTCGTGTTTACCTCGGACGACGGAACAGTCTGCGAACCCACATCTGCGGTCGGCCCGAACCGCCAGCTGATCCATGTTCCTGATGGCGTGGACCCCAACGGTACGTTGCAGGTTTTTGCGGAAGACGGAGTAACCGCACTGGGAGCGCCCACACCAGTGAAAAACGCGGCTACTACGCTGTTTCGCGTTGTGGCGAGCAATAAGGCAGAAGACTTTTAGCCTTGCGATGGAAGGGCGCACTGGTTGCTATCACAAAGCGGTGAACAGGTAATTACCGATACTCGTCAAAGAAACTTTTGTCAACCTCGTAATCTTGTTTTGGGCGCAGCCCCAAATTAAGCACCTCAAACATTTCGACCAGTTTATCGCCGTCAACAAGCTCAATAGGGGTAGCGCCGTCGCGTATGCTGCGCCGCGCAGCAAGTAATATTCTCCTCAGGTTTCAAAATAAATGCCCGCCCAGGAGAGAAGTATGGGCGGGCACATAATTGTTGTTGATGCCGGATCAGTATCTGTAAGCGTCGGGCTTGTAGGGACCTTCCACAGGTACGCCGAGGTAATCAGCCTGCTTCTGACTTAACTTTTCCAGTCGTACGCCGAGTTTGCCCAGATGAAGACGCGCCACCTCTTCGTCCAGGTGCTTGGGCAGCGTGTACACTTTACCGGGTTCATACTTTTCGGCTTCTGTGAACAAGGCGATTTGCGCGAGGGTCTGGTTGGTAAAGGAGTTGGACATAACGAAGGATGGGTGCCCTGTGGCGCAGCCGAGATTGACCAGCCGTCCGCGCGCAAGCATGATGATTTCCTTGCCGTCAGGAAACACAAATTTATCCACCTGCGGTTTTACATTGATCTCCTTGATATCCGGACGCTGTTCAAGCGCGACCACTTCAATTTCCGAGTCAAAGTGACCGATATTGCACACAATGGCTTGATCCTTCATCATTTCCATGTGCGCCAGTGTGATGACGTCGCAACAGCCGGTTGCGCTCACAAAGATGTCGCCCATCTCTGCGGCATCTTTCATTTCCATCACCTGATAGCCTTCCATGGCAGCTTGCAGCGCGCAAATCGGGTCTATCTCGGTGATGATAACGCGCGCGCCCAAGCCGCGCATGGCGTCCGCGCAGCCCTTGCCCACATCGCCGTACCCGGCCACGACCACCACCTTGCCGGCGACCATAATGTCCGTGGCTCGTTTGATGCCGTCAGCCAACGACTCACGACAGCCATACAGATTATCGAATTTGGATTTGGTGACGCTGTCGTTCACGTTCATGGCGCGGGTTAACAACGTCCCGTCGCGCATCATGTGATACAGGCGATGTACGCCAGTGGTGGTTTCTTCCGACACGCCAACCCAGCCCGCGGCCACGCGATGCCAGCGTTCAGGGTCTTCGCCGTGGATGCGATGCAACAGCGTATCCACCACTTCCACCTCGTGATTGTCTCGGCATACGGGACTTAACGCGCCGGTCTTTTTATAATGTTCTTCAAGGGCGTAGCCACGATGGATCAACAGCGTCGCGTCGCCGCCGTCATCCACAATCATATTCAGCGTCTGATTATCCGGGAATCGCATGGCCTGATAGGTACACCACCAGTATTCCTCGAGTGTTTCCTCTTTCCAGGCAAACACGGGAACGCCCGTGGCGGCGATAGCGGCGGCGGCATGGTCCTGGGTGGAAAAAATATTGCAGCTTGCCCAACGCACTTCGGCGCCAAGGGCTACAAGTGTTTCAATTAATACAGCGGTCTGGATGGTCATGTGCAGCGACCCCATGATGCGCGCGCCCTTCAGGGGCTGCTGCGCGGCATAGCGCTCGCGTACCGCCATAAGTCCCGGCATCTCCTTTTCCGCCATTTCGATTTCAAGCCGACCCCAGTCCGCAAGCCCCATATCAGCGACTTTATACGCCGGCGCTTCCGTGGTGTCGGGAATAATTATCGAAGCTACAGCCATAAAACATATTCTCCTTGCTTGTTTCGTTTTGCGATTAGCCTGTTGCGGTCATTATACGCGGTTATGAGCCGTCTATCCAAATATGTGAAACGTCAGTTGTACGTCATGCTTCAGTCACATCCAGATAGCCGTCCTGAAGATTTGATTTATCGCTCGGTTGTATGATGTTGTTGGACGCGGTCGGACTGCGTCAGACGCATCAGACGATGTCATCGCACCATCTAACACTGCCGCCGTTGAAACTTCACGCGCTGGCAAACGGTCTTAGACAGGCTTGCGTCTTATTGGTTTACCGACATCGCCCACAGATATACTATATCCCTTTACAGGACTTGGAACATAGTACCAACAGGAAGGATATCCATGTTGATTTTTGCAAAACTTACCGCTGCCTTGTCGTTTGCCTTGTTCTTGCTTGCAGCAGGCTGTGAGAAGCCCGATTCTATTGACCATGCATCACTCATTCCACCACCGGACAAATATGATGTCCGCATTATCCGCGATAATTGGGGCGTACCGCATATTTATGGGGTCACCGACGCGGATGTGTCCTACGGTCTGGCGTGGGCACAAGCAGAAGACGACTTCAAGCATTTTTACGAGACACTGCTGATGGGCCGTGGCCTGTACGCGCAGGAGGCGGGCATGTCCGGGGCGCCCTTTGATTACCTCTGGCATTTGTTTCGATTCCGCGATATTGTAGATGAACAATACGAAACACAGCTATCGCCCGAAATACGCGCCGTCTGCGAAGCATACGCCGACGGCTTCAATCATTACGCCGCGCTACATCCCGACAAGGTGGCGCCCGGTATTCTGCCGGCTACGGGAAAAGATGTTGTTACTGGTTTTACTATGCGCACCCCGTTCTTCTTCGGCATGGAACGCGAGATTCGACGTGTCATGGGGGCAGAGCGGGCGCATGAGGTGTCGCGGCCTGAACAGGCGCGCGCGGGCGGCGCGTTAAGCCGCAACCTGCCCATCGGCTCGAACACCATGGCCGTGGCGCCAAAGCGCACCCCGGACGGCAAGACACATCTGGCCGTGAATTCACATCAACCCTTCGAAGGCCATGTAGCCTGGTATGAGGCGCGACTGAAAAGCGATGAGGGGCTTGACATCACAGGCGGCGTGTTTCCGGGCAGCCCGGTGATATTGCACGGCCACAACCGAGACCTGGGCTGGGCGCACACAGTAAACCTGCCGGACTTGTGCGACATCTATGTGCTCGAAATGCATCCGGACGATCCCAATCAATACTTGTTTGACGGCGACTATCATGAACTGGAACAAGACGAAGTCACTATCACCGTGCGGCTCTGGGGCAACCTGCGCATACCGGTGCGACGCGAGATACTCCGGTCTGTTCATGGCCCGGTAATCAGGCGTCCCCACGGCGTGTACGCATTGCGCTACGCGGGCTATGGCGACATTCGCCAGGTGGAACAGTGGTATCAAATGGGCAAAGCGCGCAACTTCGATGAATTCGAGGCGGCCATGCGTATGCGCGCCGTTCCGTCCTTCAATGTGGGATACGCGGACAAGGAAGGCAATATCTGGTTTCTTTACAATGCGTTGCTGCCCATCCGCGACGCCCGTTACAACTGGCGCGGCTATCTGCCGGGCGACACCTCTGACGTATTGTGGACGGAATACCTGCCTTTCGACGCTCTTCCCCAGGTGAAGAACCCGGAAAGCGGGTTCCTTCAGAATTGCAATTCGACCCCCTTCTTCACCACCGACGGCCCGGACAACCCCAATCCTGACGATTATTGCGAAAGCCTGGGTATCGAACCGCCCGAAATGATGACGAACCGCGCTCTGCGTGCGCTCGAGCTATACGGCGCCGACGACAGCATCACCGAAGAAGCCTTTTATGAGTACAAGTTTGACTGGCATTATTCGGAAGAATCGCGCGCGGCTGAACTGCGTCAACAACTCCTGGATACAGTGGATGACGATGATCCGGTAATACAACAGGCGCTTGAGACGTTGCGGAACTGGGATCTTGGCGGCGACCCGGACAATACAAGCACTGCCATTGCGGTGCTTGCCATGGAGCCGGTGGTGCGCGCCGAGATGTTTGGCACGGAGGTTCCCGACATCAACGAATTATTTGTCAAGCGCGCCCACGAATTGAATGAGGTATATGGACGTATTGACGTGCCCTGGCAACAGGTTAACCGATTGGTGCGCGGCGACGTAAATATTGGGCTGGGCGGCGGTCCGGACATGCTCAACGCCATATACGGGAACTGGAACGGCGAATATCTACGCGCCGTCGCCGGCGACTGTTATGTTCTGATGGTTACCTGGCTGCCCGACGGTTCCATGCATTCGAACGCCATCCACCAGTACGGCAGCGCCACCATGAATGAGGATAGTCCGCATTACGCGGATCAGGCGCCTTTGTTTGCCGCCCGTGAATTGCGACCGGTATGGTTCGATTACGAAGACTTGAAAGCGAACACGCAGGTGGAATATACACCGGGCGAACAGGTCTGGCATTAACATCACGAGGAGGCGCTGGCGCTGCGATTATTCCTCGGAGTCATCACGCGAACAAGGCGGCGCGTCCACTTTCGCGGGCTGCTCCTGGCCAAGGCTCATAATGCGGTCCCAGTAAGCAAATACAATCCAGAGCATGAAGGGCATGGTAAGGAAGAATTGCGCCACCGCCGTGGGGATTTCACTGACCTGTTCCATTGTGTCCTGGAAACGCAAGGCGACGACGATGAATCCGACGTGAAAAAAACAGAGGATGCCGCAGCCATACGCAAGAATGCGCAGCCGCCGTTTCCACCCGAGTCCGGCCGTGGCCAGCACCAACGCAACGTAAGGCGGAAGATTTGTGACCAGCAGGGCAATAGGCATGCCGCGAAAATGTCCGTTCACGACAAATGTCAAGACCGTATTGGTGTTTAACATACCGTCGGCGTCAATGTGGCCGGACTCTATAGGCATACCCAACACATATTTCAACGGCGCGCCTGCCAGCTGGATCAGCGCTTGTCCGTAATATGGCAATACAAGCCACCACAAAACCACCAACACAATAACGAACACCAGGAATTTGACGCAAAAAAGCGTTACGCTCCAGCGCCCGTTTTTGGTACTCATGAGCGCTTCCCTTTCACCACGTATTCCACCCAGATCAACCAAACTGCGACTACGAAAACGATATACACCGCTTGCCATAGGTATTCATGGGCAAAGTTGAACCAGACGCGTCCCGAACTCTGGTCCAGAGCGCCCACAATTGCGAGCACGGAGAGGCGGAATATGTTTACGGCATACATAATTGGCGTACCCACGATAATGCCCACAAACCGCTTGCGCCATAATGTTGGAAAAGCAACCACAGCCGCGAGGAATATGGCCATAATCTCGATGGCGCCGCACTCGGGCACCAGGATAAACGAAAACGTGCGCCCCGGGTCCTGTTCCGCGCCGCCTGGCGCCGAGCGCATGGCCCGTTGTTCCTCGCGGAGCTGCCGTAACTCCTGCTGTAACGGCGCGAGCTGTTCACGTCTCTCATCCGACGCAAGCGTACCGTCGCTCTCAATCCGGTTTATCTGTCCGGAAATCTGAGTAATGCGCGTTGCGGCGCCGTGTCGCAACACAAAATAGACGCGCGGCCCGTTCGGCCGCGCGGCGGGGCCGCGACGCGCTTCGAGCGCGCGATAAGACCAACGCTCCCACCGCGTCAACGGCTGTGCATCGGCCTCGGCAATCTCTTCCGCCGTAGCACTGTCACGGCCGTCCAGCCATGCGGCAATGGCGGCGCGCACTTCCTTGGGATGCTGCCTGCCTATATGATAAGGCTCTACTTCTGCATGGTTAATAGTATCGAGCACCCATGCAGTATGATTTGCCGCCTGCAACAAGTACCAGTCATTCGCGCGGGTGTGGATAGCGTATCGGTATGAAATGAGCATGGCAAGCGCAACACACACGAAAACAACCACAAAACGTACGATGCGTTTGCGGTCCCCGCCCGTAGTTTCCTCGTTCTCTTCATGAGCGTCGTTATGATAATCCACATCGGGCATAATCCGATTGGGCTCCATCGTTAAAAAAGTAAGACGGCAGAGCGCGCCGATTAGCACGCGCTGCAAGGTCACTAAGTATGCCACAAATATTGAC
>SLFT01000296.1 GCA_007124105.1 Candidatus Hydrogenedentota bacterium
AAGATACAACGGTTCCAATCCAACCCGCATCTCCAGCGCACCGTCATTTATCTCGGGAAGAGCCGTGTCGTTGCCCATGGCGTCGGTGAGTTCAAGGCCGACCGTGCCGTCCACGGACACAGCAACTGCGCCGTATCCCGTGTCGCTCCACAGCGGGATAAACCAGTGCGCTCCCCTGCGAAAAACAGGCGCTTGCACATCATTGTCCAAGAGCAATGTCCCAATATAGGTATGATTCCCAAAATGCAGGGCCAGTCCGTTCAGATAAGACATCAAATGCTGTACGTTCACATCGTCCGCCACGGCAGCGGCGTTAATTCCAATATCAGAAACGCCGGCTGCGCGGTATCGCAGAAAAGCGTGAATGAAACGTACGGCTTCTCCCGCGTTGCGGGGATGCCACTCCGGGCACAACACATGTATTTGCCAGCCTTCCTGGCCGTGGCGCGCGGCAATATGCCTGATCGCGGCTATTTCGTACAGGTCGGGCCAGTCGGCCCCCATAACCGTGGTATGTCGCGCCGTCAAGTCTGGATTCGCCCGCAGCATCTCCTCAAACGCCAGCGCATCCGCAACAACGATAGAAGCGCTGGCGGAACACCCCAACTTACGCAATGCATCAGCAAGATTGACGCACTCCTGCTCGATTGGATCGCAGGAAATCTCAAAACGCAGTATGTTCTCGCATTGCGCCTGAATGAGTGCGGCATCCGCTTCGATACGCAACAGCGCCTGCTTGAGCGTCATGGCCACAATGAGTCGTACGCCAAAGGCGGACACCTCGCCCGCCAATTCTTCGAACTGTACATTGTCTATATCGCCCCGCACCGTATCCAGACCTACACCACGAAGCGCGGGGAGCGCGCAGGCTTCATCAAAGCCGCCGCAGTAGGCGTAAACAGGCAAGCGGTGCAGCGACGTTTGCCTATCTATGCGACAAAAGTCAGCGCGCGCCGTCTGCGTTTCGTCGCCAACTGTCATGACGATCTCCGCTGTATAAAAACCGCGCTGACGGGGAGCGTCGTGTACGGCATACCAATATCCGGACTCGCTGTGAAGATGGATGCGCCCCAAATCTATCTCCACATGTTCGCTTGTATGCATTGCCTGAAGGGACAAGCGGACGTCCACATCAATTTCTGTGTCCGAATAAAATTCAACAATCAGGGGATCGTCAATGTACACATAAGGAAGCGGCTGATCAGGGGCGATTGTTACGCTCACCATGGCAGGCGCCGCCATGAGCATCAGGTATGCCAGCGTCATTTTATCTCACCAGAAACGGATTGGACATCCGCTCCTCGCCTATCGTTGTATTGGGGCCATGTCCGCAGTAAACCACGGTCGCGTCCGGCAACGTCATCAATTGCTGTTCAATGCTGTTTAACAATTGTCCCATGCTGCCGCCGGGAAGGTCCGTGCGCCCGATGCTGCCCGCGAAGAGCACATCGCCCGCAATGACAACGCCGTCGGCAACAAGCACCACATGCCCGGGCGAATGGCCGGGCGCATGGCGTACTTCAAAACGTATGTCGCCCACCTGTACGATATCGCCATGCGCAACGAAACGCTCGGGGTCCGGCGACGGGGAAAAGGGGACGCCAAACATGCGCCCTTGTTCACAGAGGGTTTGCAGCAACGGCAAGTCCGCCTCGTGGCATACGAGTGGCGCACCGGTTAGCTTTACCATCTCGGCGTTGCCGCCGCTATGGTCGCAATGGCAGTGTGTGTTAAACACCATCTTCACATCACAATCCGTAACGCTTGCCGCCAGGGCGGGCGTCGCTTCACCCGGATCGATTACAATAGCTTCGCCCGAATCTTTGACGACGTAACAGTTCGTATAGAATGGGGTTACTGGAAAAGACAATATCTCCATGTCAGCACCTTATCGGTTGTCTTCTATCATCAACAACAACAAGAAGTTATGGTATGTTGTTCAGGCTTCAGCGTGCTGGCATGCATTTATTGCCACGGGCTTATGTGTTGCCCTGTACGCAAAAGCGTAAACAACGTATACAGTGTATCGCTCTTTGATGTTGCGGGCTACGCCCGCGTTAGAATCTCCTTACTACAATTACAATGCGTACATGCTACACACCTTTCAGGTCTGAATCAAGAAGCGCACCATTGTCCAGGGGGGTGAAGGGCATGCAAAGCAAGAAGCGCCCGCGCTATAGCTGCCATTGCAACGCCAATGGGCAGTCACAACATTTCTTATTCATGGGATGCATCCTGGTTGAAGTCCTGCGTGGCAGCCGCCAAATCCTGTTCAGCGCGCACAAGATAAGCGCGCGCTTTTTGCAAGGTCGGATTATCCTCGATAACCTTGGACCAAGCGTTATGGCGGCCATCCGCGCCGCCATGTTTATCAAAAAATATATCCACTTGTTCATAAACCACGGGCAATTCAGGGAACATGGCAAGCAGGGACAGGCATTGTTCGTATGCTTGCTGTTGGCGTTCAGTTTGTTCAAGCGCTTCGGCCAGCAACAACGTGATCAGCAGACTGCCGGGATATCGTTCAAGCGCGGCAGCCGCCTCGTTGACCGCATGCTCGGGACGGCTTGTCGCAAGAAGCGCCTTGATTGTCTGAGCAAAAACCGGCAAGTCATACGCCGCGCCATAGGGGTAATAGGGCGCCCAGTCCTTGCCCGTCCATGGAACTGAAACCTGTTGCGCGGGCAAGAAGCGTTCATCCGTTTCTGGAAGCAACATATTTATCAGCAAGGAGAAGTCGCGCAAATCGTCTGCCCGGTAGAACCCATCAAAAAGCGCGGCTGTTCCCTCGGACATGGACAACCCCACAAACCGACTCCAATGCTCGCCGCCGTCAACGGCCTGCTCGTGAACAGGAAAATACAGCCTGGCCTTTTCCGGCGGTCCATCGAGGCTCAGTGAAACGTTTATGGGACCGCCAAAATCGCCCGTGTTTCCATCCCACTCAAAAACAGCGCGTAAATCAAGGGGAACGCTCACATTCGAGAAAGCGGCAATCAGTACGCCGCTGTTAAAATTAGCAAGCAGTCCCGCGTCTTCAATCTTTTCCGCGGCGATTGTTTCCATCGGCGCAAAGAGAACGCGTCCGTCCCACATCAGCGTTGTATGTTCGACAGGGGTTACAGAAGCGTTCTCATAATGATGGCGCAACGCTGCGACATTATTCGCTTGCCACAGAAGCGCCACCTGCAATGGGATGGCGAAAGCCGCTGCTGTAATAACGCTCCAGCACGCCAGACGGATACAGAGAAGACGCAGTCTCCC
>SLFT01000372.1 GCA_007124105.1 Candidatus Hydrogenedentota bacterium
GTATTTCCCGAGGGATATGCCCTGTTGCTAGAAAAACCTGCGCCGGAATATAACCCTTATGGCCGCGTGGCGCAGGTGTATCGAGCAGATAGCGAAGAAGTGAATTTGAGCGGCCGTATGCAGAGTGATCCGCTGGCCGTACGATACCTGGCAAATTATCACAGACGGCTGGAGAGTCCGCCTGTACGGTATTATAATGGCGGCAACCAGAACGCGGGCCTCGAGCGGCTTGGCATGACGCCGGTATATGTGTACACCAGTACGCTGGTGGATGATTCGGCAGTGGAAATTGAGGAAGCGCGTTACTATGTACACCCACGCATGGCGCATGTTTTTTCGCCGCGGGGCAATCTGGTCTCGCTACAGAATGCCGAGCGCTACACGCTGTTCTTTGGGCCAAGGCCGGATATGCATTATCTGGACCGTGTCTGGTTTGTGGGTCCAGAGCCAACCGATATTAGCGAACTACAGGCATGGATGGAAGGCGACGCAGACGCGGACAGAAAATGGGGGCTTATCGGCATCCCCATTCAAATACACCGCGCTACCGGCAGGATTGCCATGGGGTCGTTATGATGCGTTTTGAAGGCACATATAAAAAGCACCGAGACGGCTTCACGTTATTGGAGACGCTTATTGCCCTGGTTATTCTGGCCACAGGCATGGTGTCCATTATGCTGCTCTTTCCCATTGCCATGGAACGGCACCGGGTTAGCGCGGTACGCACCATGACCACCAGCATTGCGCAAACGCAACTGGGCGCGTTGCGCGCCGCCGACACGGATGCTGACTTTCATCAGTGGCTGCGCGACAGACAAATTACTGTTCCAGAGGCGCCCGCAAGCGATTATGTGGAATCCTGGGTCGTATCGAGTCAGCCCGCGGGAGAGATTGACCTGGGATTGTACCGCGTTACTATCGGCTTGCGTCTGTGGGACGGGCGCACGGAGTATTACACCACGTATGTCACCGACCGCTAAAGCACCATATCCCAGCAGCGGCATGACGCTGGTCGAATTACTGGTGGCCATGGCCATTTTCGCCACCATTATGAGCGGCGTTATGATCATGTTCGCGTCGGTCACCGGCACGGTGCGCCGCAGCTACCGCACCATGGATATTTTCGAGGCGACCCAGGGCGCGCTCATGGCCATTGAACGGGATGTGCAGACCGCGTTTGCGTCGCCCGTAACCGGCGACGACTTTAACTTTTATGGCGAGCCAAATGGCTTTATCATGGTCGGTATTGACCATGACGGCGACCTCGGACGCCTTACATACGCTGTGCATGTGGATACCTCGCGTATGCAGAACCCCGGTATGCCCCACTGGCGCGGCGAACTGATGACAGTGCCGCTACGCTGGAGCGACGTTTATTTTGACGGGTTGGAAGCCCATTATCTGCCGCCGCAGGGAACGGATTTCAGGGATTTTGAGATTGAAGTCGTTTATGGCGTTCTGGTGCGCAGGTATGAACAAGGCATCAACAGCGTAAAGCATTTTGACGAGATGGAAGAATTTATTGACGCCATGACGCCGAGAATTTTTGATGCGGATGAATTCCTCTTTCGTGAAGATGATGATTTCCCTTGGATATCCACCTTTCTTTGGGCCAGCAATCTTAGTATACCGAACTTCGTCAAGGAGCGAATGGAAATAGTCGAGCAGTGTCACTACTGGCTGCAGTTGCTGCAAGGCCCCGGCCTGCCCGCCGTAACGCCCTGGAATCCAATGGATATCTGGCGGAATCCTTCTGGCCAGTGGACCGCCGCTCATCCGCCGGGCCGAGGACTGTTCTGGTTTGATCATCGTGTGGAAAATTCTTATGCTGGACACATTCTGCCTTTTTCGGATGAAACGGCGGGGCTGCGACCGGATGATTACTTCCTGTGGAACCATGTAATGGCCCGTGATTTTGTTATAAACGCGTGGCTTATTGATCCCGCAACCGGTGACCGAATCTACCGACCATACCAGGACATAGACGGCGAGGAAGTAATAGGAAAGGCGCTGGCGTTTCCTGATCAACCGTCTATCTTCCAGTATAGCGTGGAAAGCGGCCTGGTAAGCGGCGACAAAGTTTCTGTGTTTAACACCATGTTCAATCAGAATCATCGCCATGAGTACTTGGGTGAAGAGCGGAACGCTTTTGAAGATTCTGTAAATGAACTGTTGGCAGGCGCGCCTGATTACGACGTTATAGACGCGAACATAATGGAAATGACTCGTTACCGCGACATGTACGACATTGGCAATCCGTTACAGGCGCGTTTGCCCAGCGCTTTTACGGTCAATTTGTTTGTGGTCAGCCCGCCGGTGACGACGGGCGCCGCAACGGATAGGTACACCTTCTCACAGACAATTCATATCCCATCCGGGTTCCTGCGACGCAGCCAGTCAGTCGAATAAAGGGGGAGTGATGACGCTTAGTATTTCGGTATTGCTTTCCGGCAGCGGCACCACCCTTCAGAATCTGATTGATCGGCGTGATGCAGGCGAACTTGACGTGTCCTTCAACTGCGTCATTGCCTCGCGGACAGACGCGTATGGCCTTGAGCGTGCCCGCAACCACGGCATCCCGGCGATACCATTGCCCCGTCGTGAGTATGCCGACCATGCCGCGTATAATGCGGCCGTGTGGCGTGAAATACGCAACCATAAAGCGGACCTGGTTGTGCTGGCGGGGTACATGCTGTTTCTCGATGTGCCCGCCGATTTTGTGAATCGCATCATGAACGTACACCCCGCATTAATCCCCGCTTTCTGCGGTCACAAGATGTATGGACATCACGTGCATGAGGCAGTCCTGGCTTATGGGGCTAAAGTTACCGGCGCAACCGTGCATTTTGTGGACGACCAGTATGATCACGGCCCGATCATTCTGCAGGAAGCGATACCGGTGTTGCAGGACGACACGCCGGACAGCCTTGCCGAGCGCGTACAGGCCCTTGAACGCAGTCTCTATCCCCAAGCCATACAGCACTTCGCCGAAGGGCGCATTACCGTGCAGGGGCGCATTGTGCGTATTGACTGACGAATCACAATGCATCGTTGTTTGTCGGACTAAACGTCGTGGAAATAAAGAGATGCGCGTCAATGTAGATGCGGCATGCGTCCATCCCGTCACTACGGTCAGCATGGTCAACATCGTCCATCGGGGACGGCGCCACCTCTTTAGTCCAACAATGTGTTTAAGTTGGCGCGGCAACTAAGAAAGCGTATTCGTTTTATTCACGGCCCGCCAAACACCCGCCAAACA
>SLFT01000039.1 GCA_007124105.1 Candidatus Hydrogenedentota bacterium
CCGCAGTTGCTGCTCCTTGACGAGCCTACCACGGGACTGGATGTGCAAAGCAGCCGCGCCATAAAGGACCGGATCATGGAAATGACCCGCAGTCATGGCCGGTCCGTACTGGTGACCACCCACGATATGCATGTGGCGCAGGAGTTGTGCGATCATATCGGCATCATCAATCATGGAAAATTGATTGCCTGCAAGCCGACGGAAGAGTTGCTCGATGTTTTTTCGGAGCAGGTGTTTGTGTTCAAGGTTGACGAAGCGCCCGCGCCCGAGGCGTTCACGTCCGTTCCGGGAGTTCTTCGCGCTGAAGTTGAGAGCGGCCTCGACGGTCCTGCACTGGTGGTTCACCTGGCGGTCGAACCAGAATCGCGGTCCGCCGGGCTATACGGTGTAATACACCGTCTCGAGCAGGACGGGCGTCAATTGCGCGCCATTGCGCATCGGCAGCAGAATCTCGAAAACATTTTCCTGCGTCTTACCGCCGAATCAGAACAAACCAACCGCTAGATGAAAGGAACATCATGTCATTTTTATTGGTAATGAAGGCTGAAATTGTTCGGTCTTTTATTATCATGCGACGCTACTGGTTTCGCACATTGACCGGCATGATTATTGGTTACGGCATGCTGATGGTGCTTATTGCCGGATTCATTTACAGCCGCCCCGAAATGGAGGAAGGGCTGAACCGCTTCGAAGACCCGGCGGCGGCCACCAATTTCGTGCTCGGCTTCATTATCGGCATGTTCGCCTTTGGCGTTGTGGGCATGTTTACCCAGGGGCTGCAGGGGATGGCCGCCACCGGCGTACTCGAGCAATTGTGCATGAGCCCGCACGGGCTTGTCGTCAATTTCATGGCGCAAACTTTGGTGGGCGCCGTAACATCCATTGTCTCGTCGGGCATTATGGTTTTTGCCGTTACATGGAGTGTGGGCGGCATGTTGCACTGGGATACCATCCCTGTTCTTGTATTGTTGACGTTGACCTTCTTCAACCTTGTTGGCTTCGGTTTCATGGTCGGCGGGCTGGTGCTGGTGTTCAAGCAGGTGGGGCAGGTGGCGATTATTCTGCGCATGGGCCTGTTCGCGCTGGCGGTGTTTGCCCGCGAGGAAATCCTCGACCAACCCTGGCCGGTAGCGGTAATTCTGCACTTGCTGCCCATTACCGATGCTACAATTTGCCTGAAATACGTGCTCATCAAGAATCAGATGGTGACTGTCGCAGGCCCGAACGGCGAGACCACCGAGACGTTCCAGTCCGTATTCCTCTATCCACCGTTCTATTGGCTTATTGTCAGTTGTGTTGTCTGGACATTTATCGGCATCACCGTGTTTCGCTTCATGGAGGATTACAGCCGGTCCAAGGGCACACTGGGGAGTTACTGATGCAACCGCCTCTGTTGCATAAATTTCAAATCGGCGAACGCCGCTTTGTGATTGATCCCGACACCTGTTTCTGTTTCGAGTGCGACCACATCTCATGGGACGTGCTCGAATACTATCCCCGGGAGCCGCTGAACCGAATCTATCATTTGCTCGAAGGCAAGCATCCGCGCAAGGAACTTGAGGAGGTGGTGGGCGAACTCGAGTGGCTGCGCGTTACCAAGGCCATACTCACCTCTCCCACCGATGAAACGCTCATGAAAGAGGCGCTTGACGCGCCGGGGTTAAGACGTATCATTGTGTCAATGGATGCCGGCGCATCATCACTTCAGGCGCGGGTAACACAGGCGGGCAATGTGTTGCTGGCCGCGTCGGGCACGCGCAAGGATATTACACTACTCCTTGCCTTTTCTGATGATGCAGACCGGGATATCGAAGCTGTTGCGGCTTCAGCCCATGCGCTGAAGCAGGCCGCTCTATTTGCCGAAAAGAAGTTGTGTGTTGCCATTGAAACGCCGCTGCAAGCGCCGCGCAATGAGCCCGAAGGGGCCGCGCGATACCGTCTGCAAGCGGTGTTGCGCGAGAACGCCGACCTCGCCTCGCGCATACGGGAAGTCATGGCGTTAAGAAACAGTTCCTTTGAGAAAGTTGCCGACGCCCTTCAAAAAAGCGTGGACCCCAAACGAGCCGTTGTCGTGGCGCACCCCAACAGCGCAAGATTCCATGACATGCTCAAGGTGATGTACGAAGCGGGGTATCGCGATACGCTGCTTGATATTCCCGACGCTTATGGCGCAACACCCCAACGCGACCATGCCGCAATAGCCGAGGCGCTGACCGCCAACGCGACCTACTACGCAAAACAGCTGCTGCAAGGCCGCTATTTTCGGGCGGAACCTTTCGCGACCCTTTTTAACGCCGTCCACCAGGGCAACCCCCTGAAACGCGTTGATGACGCAGGCACGGAGGAACTTGCCGTTGACGCTGCGGGTCGTGTATTTCCATCCCCGGATTTTATGCGCGAAGCGGCGTTTCAGGTTGGTGTGTTGTCAGAAGGAAGACGCGACGAAAACGCGTTACGGCCCTTCGCCCATTTCGGCGCTGCCCAGATGCCTGTTTGCAGACAATGCTGGGCGCGATGTCTTTGCGCTGGCGGCTATGCATTTATTCATTGGCGGCTTACCGGCGACCCACGCACACCTGATCCTGCGTGGTGCGAGGGACAACGCCAATGGCTCGCCCATGTCATAGACGCGTTTAACACGTTGGCCGCGGCGGGCGTCAATTTCTCGCATATCGCCGGCGCCATGGTTCCCGGTGTGCGCAAGAAGATGTCCTGGTTGCAAGCGGCAAAGACCGCCTATCAAATGCGGATCATACCAAGACCGCTCCAAGAAAGCGACGCGGACTGGCTGGTGCAATGGGAGAATTGGAACAGCGCCGCCTATTTCCTCTGCAACGAAAGCGGCTTGCTGCTGGCGACGCAGTACGACCGGGAGATGGACTCGCTGCATCCGCGCAGCGCCGACCAGGAGTATATCCTGACCCGCCGGAACGGCGCGCCGATGGGGCTGCTCAAGATTAGTCCCTCCCAGGTCCCTGTGGGCCTGTGGATCTGGATACACTTCCGCGACCCCGCCGACTACGCCAACCCGGCTATCCAGCAATCTTTCCGCCGGATCATGGACGAGTTGACCGCGAAACAAAAGTCATCCGGCGCGACCGCCCCCACCCTCTTCACCCCCGTTGGCCCGGACGATCAGGGCCTGGACGCCTTCCTCGAAGCGCTGGATTTTGAGCTTGCGGGCGTACAGCAAGAAGCCCTCTACCTGCACGGCGCATATCAAGACGTCCGGCTCTACACCCTTTCCCTGCAA
>SLFT01000067.1 GCA_007124105.1 Candidatus Hydrogenedentota bacterium
AGACAGCGACGTTCTAAACACTTAATTCATTGACGGGCTGTTAAACAATGTCGGACACAGCATCAACACCACGCTGTAGACGTGACTGAAGACAGCCGCTACTGAACCCATAACAAACGCTGTTCTCAGGGAGAGCCCAACATAATACGCCTTGATAAGCCGGGATGGGCGCCGTATATGTGAATGCTGTTTCCTTTCCTGAACCCCGTATCCTGCTCATATTCCGCAGGTTTTCAGCAAAGGGTTACCTGTAATTTGAAAAACGGCCTTTGTATTGTGTATACTTAATCTGGATCAGGTAGATTGACAGGGGGTCGCGGAAGCGACCAGCTGGATAGAAGGGTCGGCACATACCAAATACCATGCCAGGGTCGGGAGTCGCCTTTCATATATGCCTGTACCAAAGAACCCTTGTGTGTTGACGGCAAGCTTTTCCGTATAAAGCTGGCCAGGCAAATCACGGGCCGGCGTTTCCCGCACGGGAAGGACCTGGCCTTTTTTTTTGGGGTCGCCCTTGCGTGGAGAGGCAAAACAGTCTAGCGAAGGCAATCTGATTTTCAGGATCGCTGTGGCGCCGTAGATGATGCGTTATGACGCCGCCAACAGCGGTGTTGGAATAAAGCATACCCGGCAGCGCAACAGCTGTGTGCGGCGACTTAACGCACCTGGATTGGCGTTTAGTATCCGCGACGGCGTATGCATACCAACCTTCTTGATTGAGACGCCGGAATTGTCTTTCGGCGCCATGCGATAATACGCTATCGCCGCCGTACACCGAGTAAGGAGTCGGCCCGTCTTTGGACATGGGTCATAACACGAACAATAGGAAACAGGCTACCCGTTGAAAGGAACTTGATATGAGTAATCAGCACTTGGAACTACTGAAAGCGAAACTGGACGCGCGCAACTATGCGTTGCTGGAAGCTATTGATAACGAAAAACTGCATAAGTTTGTTGCAGACGCAATCGAACTTTGCGAACCGGACACTGTCTGGGTCAGTTCGGATTCCCCAGAAGATATCCAACACACGCGCGAAAAGACACTGGAATTGAAAGAAGAGCAGCCGCTGAATATTGAGGGTCATACGATCCATTATGACGGCATGGAAGACCAGGGCCGTGATCGGGAGGTTACCAAGTATCTGGTTCCCGAGGGAGACACACTCAGCAAGGCATTAAATCAGATGGAACGCGAAGCGGGGCTCTCTGAAGTGCGGGGTTTACTGAAGGGCAGTATGAAGGGCCGCACTATGGTGGTTCGCTTCATGGCGCTGGGCCCGAACGACTCCGAATTCAGTATTCCCTGCGTGGAATGCACGGATTCGTTCTATGTGTCCCACGCCTTGAATCTGTTGTATCGGGTGGGCTATGAAGAATTCAAACGCCTGGGTAAGAAAGCGGATTTTTTTGCCACGCTGCACTCGAGCGGCAAAGTAGACGAGCGCATGGTCAGCGTCGAATCAGACAAGAAACGGATTTACATTGACCATACCACGGATGCGGTGTACAGTGTGAATACACAGTATGCCGGCAATACGGTAGGGCTCAAGAAGCTTGCCCTGCGTTTAACCATTCAGAAAGCGGACCGCGAGGGCTGGCTCGCCGAGCACATGTTCCTGATGGGCGTACATGGAACCGGCGGTCGGAAAACCTATTTCGCCGGAGCGTTCCCGAGCGCCTGCGGCAAGACCTCGACGGCCATGTTGCCAGGCGAAACCATCGTGGGCGACGACATCGCCTATTTCCGCGCTGTTGACGGACGTTGCATGGCAGCCAACGCAGAGGCCGGTATTTTTGGAATTATCCAGAATGTCACTGAAAAGGACGACCCCCTTATTTGGGACGTTTTACACAAGCCTGGCGAAGTCATTTTCTCGAACGTGCTGGTGAAAGACGGGAACCCGTACTGGCTGGGCATGGGCGTTGAGACCCCTGACGACGGCGAGAATTTCTCGGGCGAATGGCACAAAGGCAAGAAAGACGCCAAGGGCAATGAAATTCCCCTGGCGCACAAGAACGCCCGATATGCCGTTGCGCTGCATGCGCTGAAGAATTGTGATCCCGAGTTAGAAAATCCTGACGGGGTGGAACTTGCCGGCATCATGTATGGCGGTCGCGACGCACACGCCTATGTCCCCTGCCAGCAGGGCTTCGATTGGGACCATGGCATTATCGCCTATGGCGCGAGTCTGGAAACGGAAACCACTTTCGCCACCATCGGCAAGGAAGGCGTACCCGAGATTAATCTGATGAGCATCCAGGATTTTGTGGCTATTCCTCTGGGAAAATATGTGCAGAACAACCTGGATTTCGGCAAGAAACTGAACAAGAAGCCGTTTGTCTTTGGCGTCAATTACTTCCTGCGCAACCAGGAAGGCAAATTCGTGAATGATATCCCCGACAAGCATGTGTGGGTAAAGTGGATGGACATGCGCGTACATGGCGAAGCGAGCGCCATCCGTACGCCTACCGGCTTTATCCCCTGCTTCGAGGACCTGCAACGCCTGTTTAAGGAAGTGCTGAACAAAGAATACACGCAAGAAGATTACGTGGAGCAGTTCACCATTCGCGTGAAGGAAAACCTGGCCAAGATAGACCGTGTCGAGAAGTTTCACCGCGAAACAGTTGCAAACGCTCCGGAAGAACTGTTCCGTATCCTGGCGGAACAAAGAGAACGGTTGCTGGCCGCGCAAAAGGATTTCGGGGATTACATCGCGCCCGAATCCTTCCCCGTCGAAACCAATTAAGTCGCCGCCTGTCAGACCGGCATCTGACAATAGGCGCCACATAAGAAGACCGCATAAGAAGGACTGGTTGCCACAAGGCATGAGTAATTGCTTGCAGCAATTGTGAGTGTTTTGTTGGCAATCAGTCCTTTTTTGTCGCTCCTGTCTGACAGGCTTCATCTGGCCATGCCCCAAGAACCGGGCATGGGCGCGCCTTGTTCTTGCATTCCATTGCGCCGACAACACAATCTCTGCTAGACTGCATTTTCTGCGCATCGGCAACCGTTGCGTACGATTAGCGTCTGATCGCTTTTATATTCGACGGCGCCATGAAAAAGACCTGCATACTATACACGGTAATAATTTTCCGGGATGCGGGCCGTCCCCCATTGGAGGATAAATTCCGATCATGTTTGGCGATACGTTTTACGAGATAGCAGCCATTCTCGGCCTGGCCACGGTGCTGGGCGTGATGGGCCAAAAGTTGCGTCAACCGCTGATCATTATGTTTCTGGCAAGCGGCATCCTGGCGGGGCCGGCGGGGCTGGGCATCATCCAAAGTTACGATCAAATTGATCTGCTGGCCAAGGTGGGCATCGCAGTACTGCTGTTCATAGTTGGTCTCAAGCTCGATCTTCATCTTATCCGCACCACCGGCCCTGTGGCATTAGCCACGGGTCTCGGGCAGATCATTTTCACATCCGTGGTGGGCTTCGCGCTCTCACTGGCCCTCGGCATAACACCCATGAACGCGGCGTATGTCGCCGTGGCGCTTACCTTTTCCAGCACGATTATCATTGTCAAACTACTCTCCGACAAGAACGAAATAGACTCGCTCCACGGGCAAATCGCGATCGGGTTCTTGATTGTCCAGGATATCGCCGCAATTCTCGCCCTCGTCGCATTGACCACCCTCGGTTCACAGATAGAGGGTCAACATTCGCCCGCGCTGGATTCCATCCTGATTGTGGTGAAAGGCGTCGGGATGTTGGTTGGCGTGGCGTTCTTGATGCGTTATGTGCTGCCCAAAATCGTTGCAAGGCTGGCGCATTCCCAGGAAATATTAGCGTTGTTTGCAATTTCATGGGCTGTTTTCCTTGGCGCCGCCGGCGATTACCTGGGCTTCAGCAAAGAAGTGGGCGCCTTTCTTGCCGGCGTGTCGCTTGCGAACACGGGCTATCGGGACCGCATCAGCGCCCGGCTTACCGGGCTGCGCGATTTTCTGCTGTTGTTCTTCTTTATTGATTTGGGGGCGCGTCTGGACTGGTCAACAGTATCCGCGCAGCTTGGCAGCGCGTTAGTGCTGTCCGTTTTCGTGCTTATAGGCAATCCCATCATTGTGATGATCATCATGGGCGCAATGGGATATCGCCGTCGCACTTCGTTCAAGGCCGGCTTGATGGTGGCCCAGATTAGCGAGTTTTCATTGATTGTCGCCGCGCTCGGCTTAACCCTCGGCCACATTACGCCCGAAACCATGGGGCTGATTACACTGGTGGGCGTTGCCACCATCTGCATTTCCACCTATATGATTCTGTATTCCGAGCCGTTGTACCGTTTTCTGTCGTCCTGGCTGACAATTTTTGAACGGAAGCAACCGTACCGCGAGACCGAGGCGAATCTCCTGCAAGATATGCCCGTGGTGGATGTAATTCTTATTGGTCTTGGCAACTATGGTTCAGGCCTGTTCAATTTCCTGTTAACCCGCAATAAGACCATTCTCGGTGTTGATTTCGACCCGGCCGCCCTTGACAAATGGCGGAGCTGCGGACAGTCCGTACTCTACGGCGACATTGCCGACCCCGAAATTTACAGCCAGCTGCCGCTGAACAGGGCGCGATGGGTGGTCAGCACGGTACGCTCTGAAGGGTTGAACCGTGATTTGCTGGAACACTTGAAACGGCGCGCGTTCAAGGGCAAGACCGCCATTGCCGCCACCAGCGAGCGCGAATCACAATCCTATGCAAAGATGGGCGTACACATTGTTTTCCGGCCATTCCGGGACGCGGCAGAACAGGCCGCTGATTCCTTGACCCACGCCATGGACGTGTTGCCCGAATCCATAGACTGGCCGATTGCGTTTCGGCAGGTGCGCATCAAGCCGGACGCCGTCTTTGCCGGCCAAACCATACGAACCATTCCCATACGCGCAGCTACAGGTTGTTCCATCCTCGCCATTACCCGCGCCGGTCGCGTTCACCATGATCCAGCGCCGGATTTCCAGGTATATCCCGATGATCGCCTGTTGCTGGTGGGATCGCCCGACGACCTGCGGCAGGCGGAAGAATTGCTCGGCCAGTTACAAACATCCCATGATTTTGACGGCGACGACGCCTTTACCATAGACGAGATCGAAGTGGCAGAGGATTCCGAAAACGCCGGCAAGACATTGGCGGAATTGCGCTTTCACCAGGCATACAGCGCCACGGTAGTAGGCATACGCCGGGGCGATAAGCAGATTACCGCGCCCAACCCGCAGGAAAAATTGATGGGCGGCGATCTCCTTGTAGTCATGGGCGCGTCCAAAGCCATAAAGGCCATCCGCGAGCAAGCGCCTTTGTGAGCGTCAACTTATCGTATGCGTCCGGGCGCCTGGAACGGGGCTTTCCAATGGCGTCTTACATCCTGGTTGCAGGATGGCAACACATATCGCGCGATAAGGATTATTCAGAAAACCATCTCCGCAACGTACGTGTCGGCCCCTACCCGCCGGTCTTTCACAAATCCGGTTGCCATTTCCAGTTTGGACAGGGGAAAGTGGGTAGGGTAAAATGAAGCATTTCCAGGCACAGGGTCTGGACGCCAACCATGCATAGGTATGGACACGTGTTATCTCGACGCGATTTTTTGAAGACCACAGCCATTGTCACAGGGACCGCAGCCTTCGACGACGTTCATCGGGCCAGCGCCGCCGCTGCTGCCGGGGGAACTGTTGACGCCCTTTTTCAACGTTTTGTTGATCCGCCCCGTGAGTACACACTGATGCCTTTCTGGTTTTTGAACGATGATCTTGACCCGGCCGAGTTACGCCGGCAGCTGGATGATTTCGCGGCGCATGGCGTTTATGGCGTGGTGCCTCATGCACGTATAGGTCTTCCCCGCAATTTGGCCTTTATGTCCGACTCGTGGCTGAATATGCTGGAGGTGTGCATTGAACATGCCGCGCAACGCGATATGCTGATTATCCTGTATGACGAGGGCATGTATCCCTCTGGTTCGTGCGCGGGTCAGGTGGCGGCGGCAAATCCGCTTCATGCCACGCGCTGCCTGGAACGTCGTACAAGGCCGCGGCTGGAACCCGGAGAAACGTTAGTATACCGTGACGATGCGTATTGTTATGTGAACACGCCGTCGCTTGGCCGCATACGAGGCGTTCATTTCGGCATGGACGATGGCGAAGCGGGAGCGCCGGCGTCGGCGGATATCTTGAATCCGGAAGCGGTTGCCAGTTTCCTGCACCTTACCCACGACAAACATTACGAACGTTTTGGCGCGCATTTTGGCAACACAATCATCGCCATTTTCACGGACGAACCGGATACACTGGGCCGGGGGCACAAAAGAAACGTCAAGCCCTGGACGTGGGAATTCGATGCCTATATCGCGTCTTTTCTCGGCTATGATTTCAAACCCCACCTGCGCGCGCTGTGGGATACCGATGCGCCCGATGCGGAACAGCACCGCCGCGCCTTCGCACACGCCGTCAATGCACGACTCGAAGAATCGTATTACCGGCCTTATCATGACTGGTGCGAGGCGCATCATATCGCATTGACGGGCCATCCGGCGGGCTCAATGGATATCGGAACGTTAAAGTACTTTCACATACCAGGGCAGGATGTGGTGTGGCGTTATCTGGAACCCTATAAAAATAAATCGCTGGAAGGCGAACACGCAACCATGGGCAAGTGCTCTTCTTCGGCGAAGGAAAATCATGGCCGCGCGCGCAATCTCAACGAATGTTTTGGCGCCTATGGCTGGGAATTCACCTGGGAGGAGATGCGCTGGCTCACAGACTGGCTGCTGGTCCGCGGTGTGGATATGCTGTCGCCCCACGCCTTTTACTATTCCATACGCGGCCCACGTCGGAACGAACGTCCACCGGATGTGGGGCCGAACAATGTCTGGTGGGACCGCTACAAGCCCTATGCGGATTATTGCCGTCGCATCTCATGGTTGAACGCCGCCGGCGACCATGTCTGCGATGTCGCCATCCTGGGTACGCCGGTGTTTCTGCCCTGGCGCGCCGCGCGCGCGCTGTTCGAGGGACAACGCGACTTCAACTACCTTGATACGGATACGCTTTGCGAGAAGGCGCGCGTTGACGCTTCGGGCGTCACGGTGGGAGCAAAACATTATACCGTTGCAATCGTTGATGGTACGGATATTCTGGACACGGAATCACGCAAGCTACTGAAGCCGCTGTTGGACGCTGGTCGTGTACTGGCGTATCCCGAACCGATAGCAGGGATTGACACGGTCGCGTCTGATGCGGATGCGTTGTTGGCCCATCTGGACAAGCTGACGCCTGCTGATGTGCGCCTCCGTCCAGCAAACCCGGATATCCGCTATCGCCATCTGGTCGTTAATGGGATACATCTGTATTTTTTCACTAATGAAGGGTCAGATACCGTGGATACGGCGCTGTCCGTGTCCGTATCAGGCAAGGCGGTTTGGTGGGAACCCTATACGTCTGCTGTGTTGGAGGACGTATCGCCGGAAAACCTTTCGCTGGCGCCAGGCCAGTCGCGCGTGTTATGTGTATGCTCGTGAACAGTTCCTGATAGATATATAGACGGAGACAACAAAACAAATGCTGTGGTTGCCGTATCTACTTTCTGTTCACGACACAGTCTGTTGAACCTATTCGTACACAACGGCTGCAGGATACAGTTCCCGTTGTCTTCTTCACATTGCAATTTGATATGATGTTTATACTGTCTACTGGTATCCTTAACAATGGCTCTACTTTTGGGAGACATTTTTGTACGGTTGCCGCGGCCATTTTTGGGACACCTGTCGGGCAGTTGTGATTCTCTTTTCATTGATTGCCGCGATTGTGTTTGACAAACATCAGGAGGACGTACCATGCGAATGACAATGGCGCAGGCAGTAATTGGGTTTCTGAAGCAGCAATACACAGAGCGGGACGGCGCGGAACAGCCGCTGTTTGCCGGGTGCTTCGGCATTTTCGGGCATGGCTGCGTGGCGGGTATTGGACAGGCATTGCAACAGAACCCCGATTTCCGTTATTACCAGATTCGGAACGAGCAGGGAATGGTGCATGCCGCGGCGGGCTACGCCAAGATGAAGAACCGCATGCAGACGTTTGCCTGCCTTTCTTCGATTGGACCCGGCGCAACGAACATGGTCACCGGCGCTGCTGGCGCAACCATCAATCGCTTGCCTGTACTGCTGATGCCGGGCGACATCTTCGCGCGGCGCAACGTGGCCCCGGTATTGCAGCAACTGGAGTCCGAATACAGCCAGGACATCTCTGTTAATGACTGTTTCAAGCCTGTCAGCCGTTACTGGGACCGCATTAACCGGGCGGACCAGATTCTATGCGCGCTGCCCGAGGCAATGCGCGTACTGACCAGCCCCGCCGATACGGGCGCGGTCACATTGGCGCTGCCGCAGGATGTGCAGGCCGAAGCCTATGACTACCCGGAAGATTTCTTTAACAAGCGCGTCTGGCATATACCGCGCCTACGCGCGGACCAGGCGGCATTGCGGCGCGCGGCTCAATGGATTCGCGACGCGAAGCGTCCGCTCATCGTTGCGGGCGGCGGCGTCATTTACAGCGACGCCTGTGACGCGCTCAGGGTCTTTGTAGACAACGCGGGCATCCCGGTGGGCGAGACCATGGCGGGTAAAGGCAGCCTGCGCTACGACCACCCCTTGAACCTGGGCGCCATCGGCGTTACAGGTACAAGCGCGGCCAACCAGATTGCGCGCGACGCCGACCTGGTCATCGGCATCGGCACACGGTACAGCGATTTTACCACCGCCAGCAAGACAGCGTTTCAGGATGCGGGCGTCCGCTTTATTAACATCAATGTAGCGGAATTCGACGCGAACAAGCATTGCGCCATGCCGTTGCTCGGCGACGCGCGTGTTGTGCTGGAAGAATTAGGCGATATCCTTGCAGGCTACCAGGCCGACGCCGACCATCAGAATAGGGCAGGTAAACTTCATGACGCGTGGGAAGCGGAAGTGGACCGCATTTATGCCATCCGCAATACGCCACTGACCAGCCAGGGTGAATTGATCGGCGCGGTTAATGAGTTGAGCAAACCCGAGAGCATCATGGTATGCGCGGCAGGTTCGCTGCCGGGCGACCTGCATAAGCTGTGGCGTTCGCGCCACCCGAAGAACTATCATCTCGAGTATGGCTACAGTTGCATGGGCTACGAAATCGCCGGCGGACTGGGCGTGAAAATGGCCGCGCCGGACCGGGACGTGTATATCATGCAGGGGGACGGCGGCTACCTGATGCTGAACGCTGAAATCGTCACCTCGATTCAGGAAGGCTATAAACTGACGATAATCATTTTCGACAATTTCGGCTACAAGAGCATCGGCGGCCTCAGCCGCTCTTTGGGCCAGGAAGGGTTTGCCACGCGCTATGTGTACCCGAAGGATGGCGCGCTGCCCGGCGATGATGTTGGAGAAGATGTTGAGACCCTTCCCGTTGACCTTGCGGCCAACGCGCGCAGTCTCGGGGCGCATGTCATTGAATGCAAGACCTACGACGATTTTGCCAAGGCCATCAAGACGGCAGAAACAATTGAAAAAACAACTGTTATCTACATACAAAACGACCGTTATGTGGGCGTCCCCGGCTATGACAGCTGGTGGGATGTGCCCGTGTCGGAAGTCAGTGAAATGGAATCGGTGCGCGAAGCCCGCAAAGAATGGGAAAAGATGCGCGCCAAGGAGCGGTATTATCTGTAATGACAAAACAATTATTGAACTACATAAACGGCGAGTGGGTTGCCTCGAAGGCGACAACCCGTTTGCCGATCATCAATCCCGGCACGATGGAACTTATCGCGAACGCGCCATTGTCCCCTGCCATGGAAGTGGACGCTGCGGCCCAGGCGGCAACGACGGCCTTTCAGAAATGGCGGCGCGTACCCGCGCCCGATCGAATACAATATCTCTTCAAACTCAAACAATTGCTGGAAGAGAATCTCGACGCGCTGGCGCGTTCCTGTGTGGAAGAATGTGGGAAAACGTATAACGAGGGGGTGGGCGAACTGCGCCGCGCCATTGAAAATGTTGAAGTGGCTTGTGGCATTCCCATGCTGATGCAGGGCCGCAACAACGAGGATATTGCGCGGGGCATTGACGAGCATCTGTTCCGACAGCCTATCGGCGTAGCCGCCATGATCGCCCCCTTCAATTTCCCGGCTATGATCCCCTTCTGGTTCCTGCCTTACGCGCTCGCTTCCGGCAATTGCTTTATCGTGAAGCCGAGCGAGAAATGTCCGATCACGCAACAGCGTATTTTTGAACTTGTGGATAAGCTCAATCTGCCATCAGGGGTGCTGCAACTGGTGCATGGCGCGAAGGATACTGTGGAGGCGATTCTCGATCACCCGGCGATACGCGCCATCAGCATGGTGGGCTCAACCCCCGCGGCGCGCGCCATCTACACGCGCGCGGCGGCGAACGGAAAACGCGCCCAATGTCAGGGCGGCGCGAAGAATCCGGTCGTTATCATGCCCGACGCTGATATGGAAAGCGCCACGCGCATCCTCGCGGATTCAGCCTATGGCTGCGCGGGACAGCGATGTCTGGCCCTCTCTGTGGGGATCACCGTCGGCGAGGCGCATGATGTTTTTCGCGAACATTTCACCAAGGCCACGAACGAGCGTGTGGTCGGTTACGGATTGGACCAGGGTGTGGAAACCGGCGCAGTCATCAGCGCAGAGAGCAAGGCGCGCATTGAAGAGCTGATTGGCGTTGCCGAAGCGGAGGGCGCAACGGTGTTGGTGGACGGCCGCGGCAAAACGGTTCCCGGCTACGAGCAGGGCAATTTCCTGTTTCCTACGTTGTTAGACAACGTACCGCCTCAAGGCAATATAGCGCGAACCGAGATTTTCGGGCCTGTATTCAGTCTGATGCATGCGAATACACTGGAAGAGGCCATTGCACTGGTAAATGACCGGGCCTACGGTAACATGGCCTGTATATTTACCGCCAGCGGCGCTTCCGCGCGACAGTTTCGCACGGAAGCGCACGCGGGCAACATTGGCGTTAATATAGGCGTCGCCGCGCCCATGGCCTTTTATCCGTTCAGCGGCTGGGCCGACAGTTTTTTCGGCGACCTGCACGGCCAGGCCGAGCATGCTGTGGAGTTCTTCACCGAAACGAAGGTGGTGGTTGAACGCTGGCCACGCGAATGGAGCCGGAAGTTTTAAGGTACTATAGACAGCATGGGACTTCATGGATAGTATAAACACGGAAGATTCTTCCTGGTAATACTGGTTTTTGTCCTTGCGTCCATCATGTCCATGAATGCATACCAAAAGGATATACCCTAATGACTGCTATTCGCGTTGGAAACGCTCCTTGTTCGTGGGGCAGCCTCGAATTCGAGGGGCTGGACAGTCAGCCGCTTACCTGTGAACGGATGCTGGATGAACTGGTGGAAACGGGCTACTGTGGCACGGAGCTGGGAGACTGGGGATTCATGCCCACTGAACCCGCTGCACTGCGCGGCCTGCTGGAACCGCGCGGCGTTGTTATGATTGGCGCTTTTGTGCCAGTTGCTTTCCGCGACGCGTCCGCGCATAAAACGGGTGCGCAAAACGCCGTGCGTGTAGCGCGCCTGCTGGCGGGCGTTGCGTCGCCGGAACATCCGCCTATGGTCATTCTCGCGGACGATAATGGAAGTGTTCCTGAACGCACGGCGAATGCCGGACGGATAACCACGGCGATGAGTCTGAACGATGTGGATTGGGGGGTATTCGCCAACGGCGTTGAAGCGGCGGCGCGCGCCGTGCATGAGGCTACAGGACTGCCTGTGGGGTTTCATCATCATTGTGGGGGCTATGTGGAAACGCCCAACGAAATCGAAACGCTGCTCCAACGCACCAGTCCCGAATTACTGGGACTGGTCCTTGACGTTGGCCATTACGCCTTCGGCGTTGGCGACCGTGATGGCAGCCTGACCCGAGAAGGGATCGAGCGTTTCGCCGACCGTATCAACCATATTCATTATAAGGATTGCGAACCTGACGTGGCCGAACGCGCAGCCGCCGGGCACTGGGACTACTTTAAATCGGTAGCCGAAGGCGTCTTTTGCGAGATCGG